>NZ_VDDC01000015.1:0-132372 GCF_006239215.1 Paracoccus haeundaensis | reverse complement strand
CGCCGCCGCGTCGGAGCCCGGTCGCGGGGCCGCGCCCAGCACATCGACCCGCCAGCCCGCCTGCGACAGCGCGCGCGCCGCGACAAAGCCGTCGCCGCCATTCGCGCCCGGCCCGCACAGGACGACCGCCCGCCCCGGACGCGGCCAGCGCAGGCGGATCTGGCCCGCGACGGCACGTCCCGCGCGGGTCATCAGGTTCAGCCCGGACGTCACGCCGCTGCCTATCGCCGCGGATTCGATGGCGCGCATTTGAGCGACGGTGACGATTTCACTGCCTTCCATCATGGTCGATGATTAATCCTTGGGCTGGATGGTGAAATATTAGGCATACGAGCCGGACAAACGGCTTGGGGGCTTCCAAGATCATGCTGCTGCATTTACGCGGTTCATCAAACGCGCCAATCAGTCTTCAGGCAAGCCGCGAGGAAGGGTCTATTGCGATGAAGAAGATCGAGGCGATCATCAAGCCGTTCAAGCTGGACGATGTCAAAGAGGCGCTGCAGGAAGTCGGCGTGCAGGGTCTTTCCGTAACCGAGGTCAAGGGTTTCGGACGTCAGAAGGGCCATACCGAACTGTATCGCGGCGCTGAATATGTCGTCGACTTCCTGCCCAAGGTGAAGATCGAGATGGTGCTGCCCGACGATCAGGTCGATGCCGCCATCGAGGCGATCGTCGCCGCCGCGCGCACCGAGAAGATCGGCGACGGCAAGATCTTCGTCTTGCCCGTCGAACAGGCGATCCGCATCCGGACCGGAGAGACGGGCGACGACGCCGTCTGATCGACCGAAGTTACACAGGCCTTCGCGCCCGGCAGGCCCAGGCCGCCGGGCCGCATCTACGAAGAAAGGGAAGAGATGCAAATTAAGGATGTCTTGAAGCTGATCGAGGACGAGGATGTCGCCTATGTCGACGTTCGCTTCACCGACCCCAAGGGCAAGCTGCAGCACGTGACGCTGGACCGCGACCTGGTCGACGAGGACTTCTTCGAGGAAGGCTTCATGTTCGACGGCAGCTCGATCGCGGGCTGGAAGTCGATCGACCAGTCGGACATGAAGCTGATCCTGGACCCTGCCTCGGTCTATATCGATCCGTTCTATGCCGAAAAGACGCTGTGCGTGCACTGCAACGTGGTTGAGCCAGACACGAACGAGCCCTATTCGCGCGACCCGCGCGGCACCGCCGCCAAGGCCGAAGCCTATCTGAAGGCGTCGGGCATTGGTGACGCGGCCTATTTCGGACCCGAGGCCGAATTCTTCATCTTCGACGACGTGCGCTATTCGGTGACGCCGCAGAAGGTGTCGTTCCAGATCGACGCAGCCGACGCCGCCTGGAACACCGACACCGAATACGAGATGGGCAACACCGGTCACCGCGCGGCCCACAAGGGCGGCTATTTCCCGGTCAACCCCGTCGACACCGCCCAGGATATCCGCGGTGAAATGCTGTCCACCATGAAGCGCATGGGCATGCGCGTCGACAAGCATCACCACGAGGTCGCGACCTGCCAGCACGAGCTGGGCCTGATCTTCGGTGGTCTGGTCGAGCAGGCCGACAACATCCAGAAATACAAGTACGTCATCCACAACGTGGCCCATGCCTATGGCAAGTCGGTCACCTTCATGCCCAAGCCCATGAAGGGCGACAATGGGTCGGGGATGCACGTCAACATGTCGATCTGGAAGGACGGCAAGCCGCTGTTCTCGGGCGACAAGTATGCGGACCTGTCGCAGGAGGCGCTGTACTTCATCGGCGGCATCCTGAAGCATGCCAAGGCGCTGAACGCGCTGACCAACCCGTCGACCAACAGCTACAAGCGCCTGATCCCCGGCTTCGAGGCCCCCGTTCTGCGCGCGTTCTCGGCCCGCAACCGCTCGGGCTGCGTCCGGATCCCGTGGACGGAGAGCCCCAAGGCCAAGCGTGTCGAAGCGCGTTTCCCGGACCCCTCGGCCAACCCGTACCTGTGCTTTGCGGCACTGCTGATGGCGGGCCTGGACGGCATCAAGAACAAGATCGATCCGGGCCCGGCCTCGGACAAGGATCTCTACGACCTGCCGCCCGAAGAGCTGGCCGAAATCCCGACCGTCTGCGGGTCCCTGCGCGAGGCACTGGAGGAACTGGAGAAGGACATGGACTTCCTGCTGCAGGGCGACGTGTTCACCCGCGACCAGCTGGAAGGCTATATCGCGCTGAAATGGGAAGAGGTCTATGCCTACGAGCATACCCCCCATCCCATCGAATACGCGATGTATTACAGCTGCTGATCCCGTCCGCGGATCAGATCGGGGGGCGGTCCTGTGGGGCCGCCCCTTTCTCATGCGATCACGACGACCACACGGGACAACACGGTTTGGTGACAGGGTGTCACGAAAGTCGGTTTCCGGCGTGTCTGTAAGCATGGATCGACACGGTCCACCCACATGACACCCAGGAGAGACATGATGAAACGTCTTGTTGCCGCCGCCACCACCGCCGCCCTGATGGCGCTGTCCGCACTGCCCGCCGCCGCCGGCCTGGCGGGCATGAGCGAACGCCCCGATTTCGCGCCCGCGCCCATGGCGCAGGTCAAGGTCGAACGTCGCGCCGGTGATCTGTTCACCGCCCGCGAACTGGGGCAGCGCAACCTGATGGCCGACGATGTCGTGTCCGTCACGCTGCTGCCGTCGGCCGGTGACGCGGCCATGCGGTCCAGCCGCGACGACAGCTGATCGTCTTCAGCATTGCAGAAAGGGGGCGGTCCGATGGGCCGCCCCCTTTGTCATGCGTGACGCCGGATCATTCCGCGGCGATGTCGGTGGCGGTGGGATAGTCGGTGTATCCCTCGGCGCCGCCTGCATAGAATGTGGCCGGGTCCTGGTCGTTCAGCGGCAGGCCGCGGCGGAACCGTTCGGGCAGGTCCGGCGTCGCGATGAAATCGCGCCCGAACGCCACGGCATCGGCGCGACCCTCGGCCAGCAGGGCCTCGGCGCTTTCGCGGGTCAGGCCCTCGTTTGCGATGACCGGGCCGCCGAAGGCGTCGCGGATAGCGTCCAGCAGGCTGTCCTCGGCCACGCGTTCGCGCAGGCACAGGAAGGCCACGCCGCGCGCGCGCATGTCGCGGGCGACCTGCGTGAACAGCGCGCGGGCATCGCTGTCGCCCATGTCATGGCTGTCGCCGCGGGGCGCCAGGTGGACACCGACCCGGTCGCCGCCCCAGACGCCGACCACCGCATCGGTGATTTCGTTCAGGAAGCGGACGCGGTTCTGGATGTCGCCGCCATACTGGTCGGTGCGGGTGTTGCTGCGGTCCTGCAGGAACTGGTCGATCAGATAGCCGTTCGCGGCGTGGATCTCGACCCCGTCAAAGCCCGCGTGGCGCGCGTTCTCGGCCGCCTGGCGATAGGCCTCGACGATGCCGGGGATCTCCTCGGTGGTCAGGGCCCGGGGCGTGACATAGGCGCGCTTGGGACGCAGCAGGCTGACATGCCCGTCCGGCTGGATCGACGACGGCGCCACCGGCAGCTGCCCGCCCAGCAGCTGCGGGTCGGAAATGCGGCCCACATGCCACAGCTGCAGGTAGATCATGCCGTCGCGTTCGTGCACGCCCTGGGTCACCTTCGACCAGCCGGCGATCTGGTCGTCGTTCCAGATGCCGGGCGTCGCCTCGTATCCCACGCCCATCGGCATGATGCTGGTCGCT
This sequence comes from Paracoccus haeundaensis, assembly GCF_006239215.1. Classification (NCBI taxonomy): domain Bacteria; kingdom Pseudomonadati; phylum Pseudomonadota; class Alphaproteobacteria; order Rhodobacterales; family Paracoccaceae; genus Paracoccus; species Paracoccus haeundaensis. The sequence continues at coordinate 128,696 of NZ_VDDC01000015.1, read as the reverse complement.
TCGGACAGGATCAGGCCGGCGCCGGCGCGCTGGCGATAGTATTCGACCATCAGGTCGTTGGGCACGCGTGCATCGCCCGCCCGCGACCGGGTCAGCGGGGCCATCACGATCCGGTTGCGCAGCGTCACCGCCCCCAGGGTCACGGGTTCGAACATCGAGGACATGCGGGTCCTCCTTTCTTGATCTTGCTTGTGGGGCCGTCCGGCCCGGAATGTCAGTGCGGGGCGCCCTGCGCCCCACGGGCCTTCAGCTGTGTGTGACGCGACCCGATTTCAAGGCCGCCTGCCGCGTCGTCACATCGCCGTCACCGGCGCGGAAAAACGCGCGCGGGCGGCGGGGTTGGCCTTCCATGTCGGTCGGTCCGCGACTATCCAGAAAGCCATGGATATCATGTTGCTGACTGCCTTTACCGCGGTGCTGTTCCTGCTGATCGCAGCAGCGGAACCCTTGGCCGCGCGCCTGCGCCTGCCGTTCAGCGTGATGCTGGCGGCGGTGGGTATCCTGATCGGCGGCGGAGCCCTGTTCCTGCTGCGCACCAACGTGACAGAGACGCTGAATCCGGTGGCGGTCGGCATTCTGTCGCTGCCGATCCGGTCCAGCGTGTTCATGTACGTCTTCCTGCCGACGCTGATCTTTCAGGCGACGCTGGAGATGAACATCCGGCGGATGATGGATGACTGGGTGCCGATCCTGACACTGGCCGTGGTGGCCGTGGTGGCGGCGACCCTGACCATCGGCTTCGCGCTGCACTGGATCGGGGGGCTGCCGCTGATGGTGGGCCTGCTGATCGGGGCGATCGTGTCGACCACCGACCCCTCGGCGGTCGTCAGCATCTTCCGCAGCCTGTCCGCGCCCAAGCGCCTGTCCCGCATCGTCGAGGGCGAGTCGCTGTTGAACGACGCCGCCGCCATCGCGCTGTTCGGCCTGTTCCTGACCTATGTCATGCTGGGCGTCCCGAACCCGCAGCTGGGCGAGGCCCTGGGCCAGTTCCCCGGACTGATCGTGGGCGGCGTGCTGGCCGGGTGGCTGGTCGCGCGGATCGCGCTGGCGTTGATGAGCCTGTTCGGGCGGTTCGAGACGGCGCAGATATCCGTTTCGGTCGCGGTCCCTTACCTGGCCTATATCGGCGCGGAACAGCTGCTGGGCGCGTCGGGCGTGATCGCGGTCGTGGTGTCCGGCCTGACGCTGAACCTGATGGGTCCGGGCCGCCTGGCGCCTGCGTTCTGGGTCAACCTCAAGGAGGTCTGGGGCCTGCTGGCGCATTGGGCCGGGGCGCTGATCTTCATCCTGGCGGCGCTGCTGATCCCGCGCCTGCTGGGCGAGGTGCGGCTGAACGACCTGTTCCTGGTCGGTGTGGTGGTGATCGCGGCCTTCGTCGCGCGGGCGCTGATCCTGTTCGTGCTGCTGCCGATGCTGACCACGCTGCGCCTGTCGCCCAAGATCCAGCGACCCTATCGCGTGGCGATCATGTGGGGCGGACTGCGCGGCGCGGTGACCCTGGCGCTGGCCCTGGCGGTGACCGAGAACCTGCGCGTGCCGGTCGAAACGAAGCGCATCGTCGGCATCCTGGCCACCGGCTTCACCCTGTTCACGCTGATCGTGCAGGGCACCACGCTGCGCGGCGTCATCGCCCTTCTGGGGCTGGACAAGCTGTCGCCGCTGGACCGGGCGCTGTCGAACCAGGTCGTCGCCGTGGCGCTGCAGTCGGTGCGCGAGGGCGTCGCCTCGGTCACCGAGAACTATGACCTGACCCGAGAGACGGTGCGCTCCGAAGCCAAGCGCTTTGCCGCACGGCTGGACAATGCCGTCGAGGCCGCCGAGGCCGAGGACAATGCCGAGATCCTGGACCGCGACCGCATCACCTTGGGCCTGATCGCCCTGGCCGCGCACGAGCGCGAGATGATCGTCCAGCGGTTCCGCGAGCGGGCGATCTCGGCGCGACTGTCGGAACAGGCGCTGTTCGACGCCGACCGGGTGATCGAGGGCGCTCGTTCCGGCGGGCGCACAGGCTATCAGCGCGCGGCACGGCGCAATCTGCGCTATGGCCCGGCGTTCCGGTTCGCGGCCTTCCTGCGCAACCGCATCGGCGTGGCCGGCCCGCTGGCCCGCATGACCGCGGACAGGTTCGAGATGTTGCTGGGCAAGCGTCTGATCCTGCGGGATCTTCACGGGTTCATCGACCGCCGCATCCGGCGGATTCACGGCCGGCGCGTGGCCGAACTGCTGCACGAATTGCTGCAGCGGCGGATCGAGGCGGTGGAGACCGCCCTGGAGGGTCTGCGCCTGCAGTTTCCCGGCTATGCCGAGGAGCTGGAGCGCCGCTTCATCCGCCGCACCGCCCTGCGGCTGGAGGAGCGCGAGTACAACGCCCTGCGCGACGACGGCCTGATCGGCGCCGAGGTGCACATCCAGCTGATGGACGATGTCCGCCAGCGTCGCCAGCAGTCCGAAGGCCGCCCCAAGCTGGACCTGGCCCTGCGCAAGAACCAGGTCGTGCGGCAATTCCCGCTGTTCGCCGATCTGGACGACGCGGAACTGAAGCGCCTGAGCCGAGAGATCCGCACGCGTTACGTCAATGCGGGCCATGTGATCACCCGCAAGGACACGCCCGCGCGGTCGGTCTTCTTCGTGGCTTCGGGCGCGGTCGAGCAGGAGGTCGCGGGCCAGACCGCGCGCCTTGGCCGCGGAGAGATGTTCGGCCAGATGGGCGTGCTGACCCGCCGCATCCGCAAGGCGGAGGTCCGCGCGATCACCCCCAGCACGCTGTTGGTGCTGGACGAGGCCGGGTTCCGCCGCCTGCTGAAACGGTCCGCCGCGCTGCGCAAGGCGGTGCGCGACAGCGTCGTCGGCAAGACCGTCGCCGGAGAGGTCCTGCGCATGCCCGAGCTGGCCCAGGACGCCCCGCTTGGCGAGAACGCCGCAAGCGGCTAGACCGGGGCGCAAGACCCACGGACGACAAGGCCCCCCACGCATGGACATCTCTGCCCAGACCGCTACCCGCATCGCCCGCCAGATCGCGACCGAGATCGGCGCCAGCCCCGCGCAGGTCACGGCCGCCTCCGACCTGCTGGACGGGGGCGCGACGGTTCCCTTTGTCGCACGTTACCGCAAGGAGGCGACGGGGGGCCTGGACGACACGCAGCTGCGGACCCTGGCCGACCGCCTGTCCTATCTGCGAGAGATGGAGGCGCGGCGCACGGCGATCCTGGGATCGATCCGCGACCAGGGCAAGCTGACCGACGATCTGTCCCGTGCCATCGGCGCGGCCGAGACCAAGGCCGCGCTGGAGGACATCTATCTGCCCTTCAAGCCCAAGCGCCGGACCAAGGCGATGATCGCGCGCGAGAACGGTCTGGAGCCGCTGCTGCGCGCGATCCAGGCCGATCCGTCGCGCGAACCGGCGACCCTTGCGCCCACCTATGTGACGGGCGCGGTCGAGACGCCCAAGGCCGCGCTGGACGGCGCCCGCGACATCCTGGTCGAGGAGCTGTCGGAAAATGCCGAGGTTCTGGGCCCGCTGCGCGAGTTCATGCGCGGCAATGCGGTGATCGCCGCCCGCGTGGCGGCCGGTAAGGAGGAGGCGGGCGCCAAGTTCAGCGACTATTTCGCGCATTCGGAAACCTGGTCGGGCATTCCGGGCCACCGCGCGCTGGCCATCCTGCGCGCCGCCAAGGAGGAGGTCGTGACCATCGACATCGCCCCCGACCCGGACACCGGCACGGCGCGGGCCGAGGGGATCGTTGCGCGGGGTCTGGGCGCGGTCGGGCAGGGGCCGGGCGCCGACTGGCTGCGCGGCGTCGCGGGCTGGGCCTGGCGGGTACGGCTGTCGAACACGATGTATATCGACCTGCTGACCGAATTGCGCGCCCGTGCCCATGCCGAGGCGATCCAGGTCTTTGCCCGCAACCTGCGCGACCTGCTGCTAGCCGCGCCTGCGGGTCCGCGCGCGACCCTGGGCCTGGACCCCGGCATCCGCACGGGGTGCAAGATCGCGGTCGTGGACGGGACGGGCAAGCTGCTGGACACCGCGACCATCTATCCGTTCCAGCCCAAGAACGACCTGCGCGGGGCCGAGGCCACGCTGGCGACGCTGATCGCCAGGCATGGCGTCGACCTGATCGCCATCGGCAACGGCACCGCCAGCCGCGAGAGCGAGCGTCTGGTCGCCGATGTGCTGAAGCGCCTGCCCAAGGGGGTGAAGGAACCGACCAAGGTGATCGTCTCCGAGGCTGGGGCCTCGGTCTATTCCGCGTCCGAACTGGCCGCGAAGGAGTTTCCCGGCCTGGACGTCTCCCTGCGCGGCGCGGTCAGCATCGCGCGCCGGTTGCAGGACCCGCTGGCCGAACTGGTCAAGGTGCCGCCGCAGTCCATCGGTGTGGGGCAATACCAGCATGACGTGGACCAACGGCAGCTGGCAAAATCGCTGGAGGCCGTGGTCGAAGATGCCGTGAACGCGGTGGGCGTCGATCTGAACACGGCCTCTGCGGCGCTGCTGACGCATGTGGCGGGGCTGGGGCCGTCGCTGGCTCAGGCCATCGTCGCGCATCGCGATGCGACCGGCGCCTTTCCGTCCCGCGCCGCGCTGAAGAAGGTCGCGGGTCTGGGCCCCAAGGCGTTCCAGCAATGCGCGGGGTTCCTGCGCGTCCAAGGGTCCGAACCGCTGGACGCATCCGCCGTCCATCCCGAAGCTTATGGCGTCGCGCGCAAGATCGTGGCCGCCTGCGGGCGTGATCTGCGGTCGCTGATGGGCGACAGCACGACGCTCAAATCGGTGCGGGCGCAGGATTTCGTCACCGAGGATTTCGGCCTGCCCACCGTGCGCGACATCCTGTCGGAGCTGGAAAAGCCCGGCCGCGACCCGCGCCCCGGTTTCGTCACCGCGACCTTTGCCGACGGCGTCGAGGCGATCGGCGACCTGCGCCCCGGCATGTCGCTGGAGGGGACGGTGACGAACGTCGCGGCCTTTGGCGCCTTCGTCGATATCGGGGTGCATCAGGACGGGCTGGTCCATGTCAGCCAGCTGGCCGACCGCTTCGTGAAGGACCCCCACGAGGTGGTCAAGGCCGGCGACGTGGTCCGCGTCCGCGTGACCGAGGTGGACGTGGCCCGCAAGCGCATCGGCCTGACCATGCGCAAGGACAACGCCCCCACCGACCGCCCCGCGCGCGAGGCTGCGAAGCCCGCGCCCCGTGCGGCGCACGCCGCGCCCAAGGGGGCGGGCGCATTCGGTTCGGCCCTGGCCGACGCGCTGCGCAAACGCTGAGAGGATGGCCATGAGCGTGCTTGACGACACCGATCACCGCGCTTTTCTGGCGCGCGACGCGCACCGGGCGCTGAACTTCTTCGATGCCAGCATCCGGCCCGAGGGCGGCTTTCATGTGCTGGACCTGGACGGCACCCCTCTGCCGGGCACGGTGCAGGAGCTGCATACGACCACGCGGCTGGTCCATTCCTATGCGCTCGCGCAGATGGCCGGGCGGCCGGACCGCGCGGGGATCGTGGATCAGGGCATGGACTGGCTGTGGCGCGCGCATCGCGACACCGATCACGGCGGCTATCTGTGGGCCGTGGACGGCACCGCGCCGGTCGAGGGGCCCAAGCTGGCCTATGGCCATGCCTTCGTGCTGCTGGCCGCGTCCAGTGCCAAGATGATCGGGCACCCGGATGCGGATCGCCTGCTGGCCGACATCACGCAGGTGCTGGACCGCCACTATTGGGACGACGACGCGGGACTGTTCCGCGACGAGTTCACGCGCGACTGGCAGGCGTTCTCGACCTATCGCGGCATGAACGCCAACATGCACGGAGTCGAGGCGCTGCTGGCCGCGTTCGAGGCGACCGGCGCGCCCGTCCATCTGGACCGTGCCGGGCGGATCCTGGAGTTCTTCATCGCGGGGCAGGCGGCGGCGCATGGCTGGCGCATCCCGGAACATTACGACGACCGCTGGCGGCCCGACCATGCCTATGCCGGCAACCCGATGTTCCGCCCCGCCGGCACCACGCCGGGCCACAGCTTCGAGATGGCGCGCCTGCTGCTGCACTGGTGGGATCTGGCCGGGCGCCCCGACACAGGCGCAATCGCGCAGGCGCGTGCGCTGGTCGATACTGCGCTGGCGGATGCCTGGGCCGACCGGGGCGGGCTGGCCTACACACTGCGCGACGGTCGCGTGGACAATCCGGCGCGCTATTGGTGGCCGGTGACCGAGGCGATCGGCGCGCTGGCGGCCCTGATCAAGCTGGACCCCCGACCCGGCGACGGCGACTGGTACCGCCGCCTGTGGGCCTTTGCGGACGGGCATCTGATCGATCACGCCCGCGGCGGGTGGTTCCCCGAACTGGGCAATGACGACCGCCCGGCCGCGACGCAGTTCAAGGGCAAACCCGACATCTATCACGCGCTGCAGGCGGACCTGCTGCCGCTGGCGCGGGGCGTGTCGCATCAGGCGCGCGATCTGGCCCGCACATGTCCCTTGCGTGACGCGGCGGGCCTTGGCTAACCTTTCTGTGCCGTCCGGATTGGTCCTTGACGTGACCGGGCCGGAGGGCCAAGCGGGACGTCAAGCGGCGGGCCGGGACAGGCCCGCGTCACTGTCGGGTTCATCCATGGTTCCAACCGATCCGAATTTGCGCGCGATCGACCTGCTGGCCGGGTCCGAAGCGGGATTCGCGCTGTCGGTTCTGGATGCCTCGCCGGATTGCATCAAGCTGCTGGACCCCGAGGGGCGGCTGATCTTCATGAACGGCAACGGGTTGTGCGCGATGGAGATCGACGATTTCGCCAGCGTCGATCAGCGGCCCTGGCCGTCGATGTGGCCGCCCGAGGCGGACCGGATGCTGAACGACGCGATGCAGGCGGCGCTGACCGGCGCCGTGACCCGGTTCGAGGCCTTCTGCCCGACCGCCCGCGGCACACCGCGCTGGTGGCACGTCACCGTGTCGGGGGTCCGGGACGCGGCGGGCCGCGTGGTGCGCATCCTGGCGTCGTCGCGCGACGTGACCGACAGCGTGACCATCCGACAGCAGCTGCAGCAGGAGGTCGCCCGCAAGGACGAGGCCATCGCCCGTCAGCACATCCTGATGGGAGAGATCGACCACCGGGTGAAGAACAGCTTTGCCGCGGTCATCGCCCTTCTGCGGATGCAGGCGCGCCAGCAGGCCGGCGGCCCGGCGGGCGCGCAGCTGTCCGATGCCGCGAACCGCATCTCGACCCTGGCGCGGGTGCACGACCAGCTGCACCTGGATCCGGGCAGCCGCAATGTCAGCCTGCGCGATTATGTCGGGGCGCTGGCGACCGACCTGGCGCAGGCGCTGGAGGCGGCGATCACCGTGAACGACGCGCTGGCGGGCGATCTGCGGGTGACGGCGGGGCAGGCGGCGGCGATCGGCCAGATCCTGGCCGAACTGATCGGCAATGCCGTCAAGCACGCGCATCCGGGCCGGCGGCCGGGGCTGTGGCTGGACCTGGCGCAGAACGCGGGCGCGTTGAGCGTCACGTTGTCGGATGACGGGCCGGGCCTGCCTGCCGGGTTCGACCCGGATGCGGCGCGCGGGCTGGGCATGCAGATCTGCCTGATCTATGCCCGCCAGATGGGCGGTGGGCTGGATCACGGTGCCTCTGACCGGGGCGGTGCCCGGTTCCGCGTCACCGTGATGCTGGATGCGGCTGCGTCATCCTGACGCCCGCGGAACCTAGCCGCCGCTTGACGATTGACAATGGCCGCGCAAGCGGGCACGGCTCTGCCCCTTTCCCGACCCACCCCAACCTGACAGGAGCCGCCGATGCGGATGAAGATCGACGTGACGCTTGACTATGCGCTGGAATCGCCCGGGCCCGCGCTGCTGCTGATCGAGGCGGCGGGCGTTCACGGACAGATCCTGAACCGCACCAACATCGACCTAGGCCAGCCCCTGAAGCTGGCCCGCGTTCCGGCCGAGGAGGGCATCGGCGAACGCATCGTCATGCGCCTGCAGGATCGGCTGACCTGCCGTTATTCGGCCGAAGTCCAAGTGACCCGCCCGCGTCCCGATCTGGCCAGCCTGCAGGCCGTCGAGGTCGAGGACATGCCCGGCGATGCGCTGCGCTATCTTCTGCCGTCGCGCTATTGCCAGTCGGAACGGTTCGGTCATTTCACCGGCTCTCGGTTCGAGGGGCTGACGGGCGGCCCGCTGGTCGCCGCGATGCGCGATTGGGTGGAACGCAACCTGGACTATGTCGCCGGAACCAGCGACGGGGACACAACGGCGGCGGACACCTTCCTGGACCGGCGCGGCGTCTGCCGGGACTATGCGCATCTGCTGATCGCGCTGTGCCGCGCGCAGCAGATCCCCGCGCGCATCGCCAGCGTCTATGCCCCCCATGTCCAGCCGCAGGATTTCCACGCGGTCGTGCAGGTCTATCTGGGCGGCGATTGGCACCTGGTCGATCCGACCGGCATGGCCCATGCGGACCAGATGGCCTTGGTCGCGGTCGGGCGCGACGCGGCGGACGTGGCGTTCCTGACCACGAACTCGGTCGCGGAACTGCGCACGCAAAGCGTCGAGGTCATGCTGTTCTGATCCCTCAGACCAGCGCCGCCGTGGCCAGCAGCAGCGCCGCGACCACCGTGGCGCGACGGATCAGCGCGATGCCCCGGCGCAGGTCAGCCGCATCCGGGTCGGGCGCGGCGGCATTCAGCCACGGCTCGTCCGCGACCCGGTTGGCATAGACGCGCGGACCCGACAACCGGCAGTCCAGGGCCCCGGCCATCGCGCCCTCGGGCCAGCCGGCGTTGGGCGACCGGTGGGCAGACGCGTCGCGCAGCGCCACCCGCAGTGCCGCCCCCGCGCGCCGACCGGACGCGATCGCAATCAGCCCCGCCGACAGCCGCGCGGGAATCACGTTCGCCACGTCGTCCAAGCGCGCGGCGATCATTCCGAATGCCTCGTGCCGGGGGGTGCGGTGGCCGATCATCGAATCCATCGTGTTGATCGCCTTGTAGGCCGCGATGCCCGGCAGCCCGCCGACCGCCGCCCAGAACAGCGGCGCGATGACGCCGTCGCTGAAATTCTCGGCCAGGCTCTCAAGGCTGGCGCGGGACAGCGCGGGCGTATCGGCGCGGGTGACGTCGCGCCCCACGATCATCGCGGTCGCACCGCGAGCGGCGGCCAGATCGCCCACCGCCAGGGGGACGGCCACCGCGCGTAGGTGCTGGTCCAGCGACCGCGCCGCGACCAGTGGCCACGCCAGCACGGCCGCGACCCACGGGCCCAGCCACGCCTGGATCAGGACCGCGGGGATCATGGCCGCCAGCAGGACGACAACCACGGTCAGCGCACCCTTGGCGCGCCGCGCCCGGCCCTTGTTCAGCGCGCGATCCAGCGCCGCGATCAGACGCCCGGCCCAGGTCACCGGATGCCCGACCTGGCGATAGACCGCATCGGGCCAACCGATCAGCACATCCAGCATCAGCGCCAGCAGGGCGATCACGGCCATCCTAGTCTCCTGCGCAGAGGTTGACGGTCTGCACCGCCCAATCGGCACCGGCGCGCTGCAGCACGGTCAGCGACAGGGGCGCCACCGCGAAGGACAGGGCGGCAGGCCCGACCACGATGGACAGTGCCGCACGCACGGTGCCCGCATGCGCCACGATCACCGTGTCCCGCTGCAGCGCCTGCAGGACCGGGATCACCCGCGCGGCCATGTCATCGAAGCTTTCACCGCCGTCGGGGCGGTGGCGGGCCAAGGCATCGAGGGGCAGGGGACCAAGGTCGGGCAGGAGTGACGGGTCCATCCCCTCCCACGCGCCCAGGTCCTGTTCCCACAGCGCGGGCTCCAGCCTGTCGGGCACAAGCCCCAGGGCGGTGGCCGTCTGACGACAGCGCAGCGCCGGGCTGGCGATGACCTGGGCGGGACGCAGGCGGGCCGCCTGGCGCGCGAATGCGGCAGCATCGCCGCAATCGGCAGGCACATCGCGCCGGCCGGCCAGCAGGCCGTCGGCAAGACTGGGGGCATGGCGCAGGATCATCAGTCGCATCGCCCTCCTTTGGCGCGTCGGCCGGGCAGGGACAAGCCCCGCGCTTGACGCATCGGCCCAACCGGCGCAGCCTGCTTGACGGGCGGGCGCGGCCTGCGCTATGGAAATGAACAAGCGTTCAATAACCGGGGAGGGGGGATCGCGATGTTCACGCGGGGCATGGAATTCGATCTGGGCGAGGATGTGAACGCGCTGCGCGAGATGGTCCACGGATGGGCCACCGATCGCGTCGCGCCCCTGGCGGCCGAGACCGACCGCACCAACGCCTTCCCCAACCAGCTGTGGACCGAGATGGGCGATCTGGGCCTGCTGGGCATCACGGTGGATGAACAGTACGGCGGGTCGGGCATGGGCTATCTGGCGCATGTGATCGCGGTCGAGGAGATCGCGCGGGCCAGCGCGTCGATCAGCCTGTCCTATGGCGCGCATTCGAACCTGTGCGTGAACCAGATCAAGCTGAACGGCACCGATGCGCAGCGTGCGAAATACCTGCCCGACCTGTGCAGCGGCAAGGCCGTCGGCGCCCTGGCCATGTCCGAGGAAAGCGCGGGCAGCGACGTCGTCGCGATGCGCCTGCGCGCCGAGAAGAAGAACGACCGCTATGTGCTGAACGGCAGCAAGTACTGGATCACCAACGCGCCCGACGCAAAGACGCTGGTGGTCTATGCCAAGACCGACCCCGAGGCCGGGTCGAAGGGCATCACGGCATTCATCGTCGAACGCGACATGGCCGGTTTCACCACCAGCCCGCATTTCGACAAGCTGGGGATGCGCGGATCGAACACGGGCGAGTTGATCTTCGACAATGTCGAGATCCCGTTCGAGAACGTCCTGGGCGAGGAGGGCCGGGGCGTTCGGGTGCTGATGTCGGGCCTAGACTACGAGAGGGTGGTCCTGGCCGGCATCGGCACCGGTATCATGGCGGCCTGCCTGGATCAGGTCCTGCCCTATGTGGCGGAACGCAAGCAGTTCGGTCAGCCGGTGGGGTCGTTCCAGCTGATGCAGGGCAAGATCGCCGACATGTATGTCGCACTGAACACCGCCCGCGCCTATGTCTACGAGGTCGCGCGGGCCTGCGACGCGGGCAAGGTCACGCGGCAGGACGCGGCGGGTGCGGTGCTGTATGCCAGCGAACAGGCGATGGTGCAGGCGCATCAGGCCGTGCAGGCGCTTGGCGGGGCCGGGTTCCTGTCCGACAGCGTCGTCAGCCGCTTGTTCCGCGACGCCAAGCTGATGGAGATCGGGGCCGGCACCAGCGAGATCCGCCGCATGCTGATCGGGCGCGAGCTGATGGGGCTGGTCTGATGCGCATCCTGGTCGTGTTGGCGCTGATGGCCGCCCCGGCGATGGCGCAGGACGCGCCGTCCTTTGACCCCGCTCCGGTGCTGGCCTGCCTTGACAGCGATGCGGCGCCCGACAGCTGCGCGGGCCTGGCCGCGAATGCCTGCATGGAGGGCGAGGGCGGGTCCAGCACGGTCGGCATGGGGTTCTGCCTGGGCGCCGAACGCGACTGGTGGGACGATCGCCTGAACACCGCCTATGGCGAGGTGATGACGCGGGCCGAGGCAGGCGATGCGGAACTGGACAGCATGGACGCCGCGGGTCCGCGTCAGGCGGGTGCCCTGCGTGACATGCAGCGTGCCTGGATCGCCTTCCGCGACGCTGCTTGCGAATACGAGGCGACGCGATGGGGCGGCGGCACCGGCGCGGGGCCCGCGGCCGCGCAATGCGCGCTGACCCTGACCGCGCGTCAGGCGAACCAGCTGGACGGCTATCTGCGCGAAGGCCCCTGAGATGGCACGCCTGCTGCATCACGCGGACCACGCGAGGCTGTGCCGGGATTTCCGCTGGCAGTACCCCGCGCGGCTGAACATGGCCGACCAGTGCCTGGCCCATGCACCGGACCGGGTGGCGATCATCGACCATGACGGCGCCCCGCACCCGGTGACCTTCGCCACGCTGGCGGCAATGACCGATGCGCTGGCCCACGCACTTGGTGCCGATCGCGGCGACCGGATCGGCATCCTGCGCACGCAATCGTCCTGGACGGCGGCCGCGCATCTGGCGGTGTGGAAATCGGCCGCGATCTCGGTCCCGCTGTTCAAGCTGTTCGGCCCGGATGCGCTGGACCTGCGTTTGCGCGACGCGGGTATCTCGACCGTCATCACCGACACCCAAGGGCGCCGGATGCTGGCCCCGTTCCCCCATCTGCGGGTGATCGTCCCCGAGGACGGCCTGCCCGATGCCGGGCCCTTCGCCACGCGCGACACCGGGCCGGAAGACCCGGCGGTGATCATCTATACTTCGGGGACGACAGGCACGCCCAAGGGCGCGTTGCACGGGCATCGCATGCTGACCGGTCACCTGCCGGGGGTCGAGATGAGCCACGACCTGCTGGGCCAGCCGGGCGACGTCATCTGGACGCCCGCGGACTGGGCCTGGATCGGCGGTCTGTTCGACGTGGCGATGCCGGGGCTTGCGCTTGGCGTGCCCGTGGTCGCCACCCCGATGGCCAAGTTCGATCCACATGCCGTCGCGGGCCTGATCCGCGACTGCGGCATCCGCAACGTGTTCCTGCCGCCCACCGCGTTGAGGATGCTCAAGGTCGCGGGGGTACGCCTGCCCGGCCTGCGCAGCGTCGCATCGGGCGGAGAGACGCTTGGCGCCCCCATGCTGGACTGGGGCCGGGAGGCATTCGGCCTGCAGATCAACGAATTCTATGGTCAGACCGAATGCAACATGGTCGCATCTGGCAGTGGCGCGATGTTTCCGGCCCGTCCCGGCGCCATCGGGCGCGCGGTGCCCGGGATCGAACTGGCGGTGATCGACGCGCAGGGCCGGCGCACCGATGCCGAGGGCGACATCGCCATCCGCCGCGGCGCCGGCAGCATGATGTTGGAATACTGGCGGAACCCGCAGGCCACGGCGGCCAAGTTCCGCGGGGACTGGCTGGTGACCGGCGACCGGGGCGTCATCCGGGACGGCCATGTCCAGTTCGTCGGACGCGACGACGACGTCATCACCTCGGCCGGGTACCGCATCGGTCCATCCGAGGTCGAGGACTGCCTGCTGCGCCATCCCGCCGTGGCGCAGGTCGCCGTGGTCGGCAAGCCCTGTGCGCTGCGCACCGAAATCGTCAAGGCCTACGTCGTGCTGCGGCCCGGCCATGAACCGTCGCCCGACCTTGCCGCCGACCTGCAGGCCCATGCCCGCAGCCGGTCCGCCGCCCATTCCTATCCCCGAGAGATCGCCTTTCTGGACGCCCTGCCCATGACCGTGACCGGCAAGGTCATGCGTCGCGCGCTGCGCGATCTGGACCTGGCCGAGGAGACCACACAATGAAACTGACCTCGACCGCGCTGCCTTCGTCCGAGGGGTTCCGCGCCAACCGCACCGCGCATCTGGCCTTGCTGGAGACCGCCCGCGAGGCCGCGGAGGCTGCCATCGCCGGCGGCGGCCACAAGGCGCTGGAGCGTCACGTCAGCCGCGGCAAGATGCCCCCGCGGGAACGGGTGGCGAACCTTCTGGACCCCGGCAGCCCGTTCCTGGAGATCGGCGCGCTTGCCGCTTATGGCTTGTACGACGGGGCTGCGCCCTGTGCGGGGGTCATCGCCGGGGTCGGGCGGGTGCATGGCCAGGACGTGATGGTCGTGGCCAATGACGCGACGGTCAAGGGCGGCACCTATTACCCGATGACGGTCAAGAAGCACCTGCGCGCCCAGGAGATCGCCGAGGAATGCGGCCTGCCCTGCGTCTATCTGGTCGATAGCGGCGGCGCGAACCTGCCCAACCAGGACGAGGTCTTTCCCGACCGCGACCATTTCGGCCGCATCTTCTTCAACCAGGCCCGGATGAGCTCCAAAGGTATCCCGCAGATCGCCGTCGTCATGGGGTCCTGCACCGCGGGCGGCGCCTATGTTCCCGCCATGTCCGACGTGACGATCATCGTGCGCGGCCAGGGGACGATCTTTCTGGCCGGTCCGCCGCTGGTCAAGGCCGCCACCGGCGAGGTGGTCACGTCCGAGGATCTGGGCGGTGGCGACGTGCACACCCGCCTGTCCGGCGTGGCCGATTACCTGGCCGAGGACGACGCCCACGCGCTGGCCCAGGCCCGCCGCGCCATCGCCAACCTGAACCGCCGCCGTCCCGACACCGTCGTCTGGCAGTCCCCGGAACCGCCCGCCTATGACCCCGAGGAGATCCTGGGCGTGGTGCCGGCCGACCTGCGCACCCCCTATGACATCCGCGAGGTCATCGCCCGCATCGTCGACGGCAGCCGCTTTGACGAATTCAAGGCCCGCTTCGGCGAGACGCTGGTCACGGGCTTTGCCCATGTCGACGGCTGCCCGGTGGGCATCATCGCCAACAACGGCGTGCTGTTTTCAGAGGCGGCACAGAAGGGCGCGCATTTCATCGAACTGTGCAGCACCCGCAACATTCCGCTGGTGTTCCTGCAGAACATCACCGGCTTCATGGTCGGCCGCAAATACGAGAACGAGGGCATCGCCCGCCACGGCGCCAAGATGGTCACCGCGGTGGCCACCACCAACGTGCCCAAGATCACCATGCTGGTCGGCGGCAGCTTCGGTGCGGGCAATTACGGCATGGCGGGGCGGGCCTATTCCCCGCGCTTCCTGTGGACCTGGCCCAACAGCCGCATCAGCGTGATGGGCGGCGAACAGGCCGCGGGCGTCCTGGCCACCGTCCGCCGCGACGGCATCGAACGTGCCGGCGGCCAGTGGTCGCCCGAGGACGAGGCCGAGTTCAAGCGCCCCACGGTCGAGATGTTCGAGCGCCAGTCCCATCCCCTCTATGCTTCCGCAAGGCTGTGGGACGACGGGATCATCGATCCGCGCCAATCGCGCGACATCCTGGCCCTGTCGCTGCGCGCCAGCCTGAACGCACCCATCCAGCCGACGCGGTTCGGCCTGTTCCGCATGTGAGGGGCACGACATGTTCGACAAGATCCTGATCGCCAACCGGGGCGAGATCGCCTGCCGCGTCATCGACACCTGCCGCCGCTTGGGCGTGGCGACGGTCGCGGTCTATTCCGACGCCGACCGTGATGCGCGCCATGTGCAGATGGCCGATCAGGCCGTGCATCTGGGCGGCCCGGCCCCCGCCGAAAGCTATCTGCGGGGCGACAGGGTCATCGCGGCGGCCCAGGCCACCGGCGCGCAGGCGATCCATCCGGGCTATGGCTTCCTGTCCGAGAACCCCGACTTCGTCGATGCGGTGGTGGCGGCGGGGCTGGTCTTCATCGGGCCGTCGGCGGCGGCGATCCGGGCGATGGGGCTCAAGGACGCGGCCAAGGCGCTGATGGAGAGGGCGGGCGTGCCGGTCGTGCCCGGCTATCACGGCGCGGACCAGGACCCGGACCATCTGGCGGCGGAGGCCGCGCGGATCGGCTATCCGGTGCTGATCAAGGCCGTGGCGGGGGGCGGCGGCAAGGGCATGCGGCGCGTGGACGACCCCCCGGCTTTTGCCGATGCGCTGGACAGCGCGCGGTCCGAGGCACAGGGCGCCTTCGGCAACCCCGCCGTGCTGATCGAGAAATACATCCTGCAGCCGCGCCACATCGAGGTGCAGGTGTTCGGCGACGGCGCCCGCGCCGTGCATCTCTATGAACGCGACTGCAGTCTGCAGCGCCGCCACCAGAAGGTGATCGAGGAGGCCCCGGCCCCCGACATGACGCCCGAAATGCGCGAGGCGATGGGCGGTGCGGCGGTGCGCGCGGCCGAGGCCATCGGCTATGCCGGGGCGGGCACGATCGAGTTCATCGTGGACGGCGCGAACGGGCTGCGGCCCGACGGGTTCTGGTTCATGGAGATGAACACCCGCCTGCAGGTCGAGCATCCGGTGACCGAGGCCGTGACCGGCATCGATCTGGTCGAATGGCAGCTGCGCGTGGCCAGCGGCGAGGCTCTGCCCGCGCGGCAGGAGAATATCGCCCTGACCGGCCACGCCTTCGAGGCGCGGCTTTACGCCGAGGACGTGCCCGCCGGGTTCCTGCCCGCGACCGGGCGGCTGGCGCATCTGCGCTTTGCCGATCACGCCCGGATCGAGACCGGCGTGCGTCCAGGCGACGCGATCAGCCCGTGGTACGACCCGATGATTGCCAAGGTCGTGACCCATGGCGCGACGCGCGCCATCGCGCTGCGCGCGCTGGAACAGGCGCTGGTCGATACCGAGGTCGCGGGCTCGGTCACGAACCTGGACTTCCTAATCGCGCTGACCCGGCATGCCGGGTTCAAGCGTGGCGAGGTCGACACGGGCCTGATCACCCGCGACCTGCCGTCTCTGCTGGACGGCGGGGCCGAGGACCGCGCCGCCTTGGTTCTGGGCGTCATCGGGTTGGCGGGGCTGGCCGATCCCGACATTCGCGGCGGCGCGACCCTGTGGCAGCCGCTGCGCCGCACCATCGCGTGGGAGGGCGGTCAGGCGGCGCTGGAGGTGACCGGGCCGGGTGCGGCCCGCGTCACGCTGGACCGCGCGCATGAGGTGCGCTGGCAGTCGGGGCGCTGGTGGGTGGACGGGCAGCCCTGCCGCCACCGCGTCGTGGTTCACCCGGCGGGCGTCGGTGTCTTTGGCGGCCGCGTGGTGCACCTGACCCCGCTGGACCCGCTGGCGCGCAAGGCGGCCGACGGGGCGGGGGACGGGGTGACGCGTTCGCCCATGCCGGGGCTGGTCAAGGCGGTGCATGTGACGGCGGGACAGACTGTTTCTGCGGGCGACCGGCTGGCCGTGCTGGAGGCCATGAAGATGGAGCACAGCCTGACCGCCGCCGCCGATGGCGTGGTGGCCGAGGTTCTGGCCAAGGCCGGCGATCAGGTCGAGGCCGGCGCACCCCTGATCCGGCTGGAGCCTGTCGATGGCTGAGCGCGTCAACATCTTCGAGATGGGCCCCCGCGACGGGCTGCAGAACGAGAAGCGGCTGATCCCCACCGCCGACAAGATCGCCCTGGTCGATCTGCTGAGCCAGGCGGGCTTCGACGACATTGAGGTCACCAGCTTCGTCCCCGCGGCCTGGGTGCCGCAGATGGCGGACGGGGCCGAGGTGATGGCGGGCATCACCCGCCGCCCCGGCACGCGATATGCAGTGCTGACGCCGAACCTGCGCGGCTATCAGGCAGCCCGGGCGGCGCAGGCCGACACGGTCGCGGTCTTTGCCAGCGCCTCGGAGGGATTCAGCCGGGCGAACCTGAACGCCAGCATCGCCGACAGCCTAGCGCGGATGGCACCGGTTGCGGCGCAGGCGCAGGCCGATGGCGTCACCCTGCGCGGCTATGTCAGTGTGGTGACCGACTGCCCGTTCGACGGGCCGGTGGCCCCCGCCGCCGTGGCCCGCGTGGCGGCAGCCCTGCGCGACATGGGCTGTCAGCAGATCAGCCTGGGCGACACGATCGGGCAGGGCCGCCCCGAAACCATCGACGCCATGTTGGCCGCCGTGCTGGAGGAGCTGCCCGCCGACCGCTTGGCAGGGCATTACCACGATACCGCCGGGCGGGCGCTGCAGAACGTGGATGTCAGCCTTGAGCGTGGGTTGCGGGTCTTCGACGCCGCGGTCGGCGGCTTGGGCGGTTGCCCCTATGCACCGGGTGCGGCGGGCAACGTCGCGACCGAAGCGCTGGCCCGCCATCTGGACGCGCGCGGCTTTGCGCATGGTCTGGACATGGAGATCATCACCCGCGCCGCTGCCATGGCCCGCGCCCTGAGGGAGACCCCCGATGCCTGAGACCATCCGCATCGACCGCGACGACCGTGGCGTGGCGACCCTGTGGCTGACGCGTGCGGAAAAGCACAACGCCCTGTCCCGCCCGATGATGGACGAGCTGACCCGGGCCGCCGCCGATCTGGGCGCGGATGCGTCGGTACGCGTGGTGGTTCTGGCGGCCGAAGGCGGCAGTTTCTGCGCGGGCGGCGATCTGGGCTGGATGCGCGAGCAGATGGCCGCGGATGACGCCACGCGGCGCGAGGGGGCGCGGGCGCTGGCCGGGATGCTCTCGGCGCTGAACCTGCTGCCCAAGCCGCTGATCGCGCGGGTTCAGGGCAATGCCTTTGGCGGGGGCGTGGGCATGATGGCGGTCAGCGACATCGTGGTGGCCGCCGACACGGCGCGGTTCGGGCTGACCGAGGTCAGGCTGGGCCTGATCCCCGCGACCATCGGCCCTTATGTGCTGGCCCGCATGGGCGAGCCCGCGGCGCGGCGGGTGTTCTTTTCGGCGCGCCTGTTCGATGCCGCGGAGGCCGTGGACCTGAACCTAGTGTCGCGCCGGGTCGCGGCGGCGGATCTGGATGCGGCGGTGGAGGCCGAGGTGGCCCCCTTCCTGCAGGCGGCACCGGGGGCGGTCGCGGCGGCCAAGGCGCAGTGCCGCGCGCTTGGTCCGCGCATCGACGCCGCCGTCATCGAAGACAGCATCGACCGCCTGGTCGCCGTCTGGCAGGGTGCCGAGGCCCCCGAGGGGATCTCGGCCTTCTTCGAGAAGCGCAAGCCCGCCTGGCAGTCCTAGAACAGCCGCATGATCGAGCTGCGCAGCTGATCGACGGCCAGTGCGGCAAAGGCCAGCGTGCAGATGACCAGCAGGATGTTGGTCAGCGGCTTGTTGCGCCATTCGGCGGGTACGCGGTCGGTGTTCAGGATCCACAGCAGCGTGACCGACATGAATGGCATGAACAGCGCGCCCAGCACGCCGTAAGCCAGGATCAGCAGCACCGGCTGGCCCAAGAACAGCATCGCCATGGGCGGGATGGTCAGCCAGACGATGTAGGCGCGATAGTAGCGCCCGCCCGCCAGGCGGTCGGGATGGGCGTGCGGCTTGCCCTGCACATGGCCCATGAAGTCCGCAAACATCAGGCTGACCCCGTTCCACACCCCGATCAGCGAGCTGAATGATGCCGCGAAGAACCCGATCAGGAACAGCTTGCTGAGCCAGGGGCCATAGCGTTCACCCAGGACGCGGGAGAGGTCGACCATGCCCTGATCGCCGCCGCCAATGGCGATGCCCGCTGAGTAGAGCAGTTCCGCTCCCACGATCAGCGTCGCCACGACGAACAGGCCGGTCACCAGATAGGCGACCGCGTTGTCGATGCGCATGACCGACATGAAGCGCGGGCTGTCCCAGCCCTTCTCGCGCAGCCAGTAGCCATAGGCCGCCAGCGTGATCGTGCCACCGACGCCGCCCGCGACGGACAGGACGTTGATCATCGCGCCATCCGGGATCATCGGGGCAAGGCCGGTCAGGACCTCGCCAAGGTTGGGCAGGGTGGCTGCGGCCGCCAGGACCATGGCGATGAACATCAGGATGACCATCGCGGTCAGCACCCGTTCGAACAGGTCGTAGCGGCCTGACCAGACCAGCGCCAGGCCCAACAGGCCCGACAGGATGCCCCAGGCCGGAACGCCCAGGAACGGCATCAGCGAGGTCAGCGCCAGTCCCGTCCCGGCCATCGCCGCCGCGCCATAGACAAAGCCCCAGATCACGATGTAGGGGCCGAAATACCAACTGGTCCATTTGCCAAGCGTGCTCCATCCCTCGAAGATGGTGTTGCCGGTGGCCAGGCTGTAGCGGCCGGCACCCTCGACCAGCACGATCTTCATGATGCAGCCCGCAACGACGGCCCACAGCAGGGCATAGCCGTATTTGCTGCCCGCGACGGTCGTGGCGATCAGGTCGGCTGCGCCGACGCCGGTTGCGGCCACGACCAGGCCGGGTCCGACCAGGCTCCAGCGCGGTTCGGCCTGGGGGCGATTGGGTGGTGTCATCTGTCCTCATCCCTAAATGTCCGCGCAAACCATGACCCGAAACTGCAGGATGCGCAAATGGCACAAACGGAAAACCCCGCCGCGCGGGGGCGCGGCGGGGCGTTCAGGTCACCGGTGTCGGGCGATCACATGCCCTGGTACAGCGGGAAGCGGGCGCAGAGCTGGCTGACCTCGGCGCGGACCTTGTCCTCGACCGCGGCATTGCCCTCCTCGCCATTGGCGGCCAGCCCGTCGACGACCTCGACGATCCAGCGGGCGATCTGGCGGAACTCGGGCTCGGCAAAGCCGCGGGTGGTGCCTGCGGGCGCGCCAAGACGGATCCCCGAGGTCACGAACGGCTTTTCAGGGTCGAACGGCACGCCGTTCTTGTTGCAGGTGATGTGCGCACGGCCCAAGGCGGCCTCGGTCGCCTTGCCGGTCACGCCCTTGGGGCGCAGGTCGGCCAGGCACAGGTGGTTGTCGGTGCCGCCCGATACGATGTCGATGCCGCCCTTCATCAGCTCGTCCGCCATGGCGGCGGCGTTCTTGACGACCTGCTGGGCATAGGTCTTGAACTCGGGGCGCAGCGCCTCGCCAAAGGCCACGGCCTTGGCGGCGATCACGTGCATCAGCGGGCCACCCTGCAGGCCGGGGAACACGGCGCTGTTGATCTTCTTGGCGATGTCCGCGTCGTTGGTCAGGATCAGGCCGCCCCGGGGACCGCGCAGCGACTTGTGCGTGGTCGAGGTCACGACATGCGCGTGCGGCACGGGCGAGGCATGCGCGCCGCCCGCGACCAGGCCCGCGATATGCGCCATGTCGACCATCAGATAGGCGCCGACCTCATCCGCGATGGCGCGGAAGGCGGCCCAGTCCCAGCTGCGGCTATAGGCGGTGCCGCCCGCGATGATCAGCTTGGGCTTGTGCTGGCGGGCGCTTTCGGCGATCGCGTCCATGTCCAGCTGATGGTCCTGCGCACGCACGCCATAGCTGACGACGTTGAACCACTTGCCCGACATGTTGACCGGCGATCCGTGGGTCAGGTGACCGCCCGAATTCAGGTCCAGGCCCATGAAGGTGTCGCCCGGCTGCAGCAGCGCCAGGAACACGGCCTGGTTCATCTGGCTGCCGCTGTTGGGCTGGACGTTGGCGTATTCGCAGCCGAACAGCTGCTTGGCACGCTCGATCGCCAGGTTCTCGGCGATGTCGACATACTGGCAGCCGCCGTAATAGCGCTTGCCCGGATAGCCCTCGGCATACTTGTTGGTCAGGACGGACCCCTGGGCCTCCATCACGGCGCGGCTGACGATGTTCTCGGAGGCGATCAGCTCGATCTCGTCGCGCTGGCGGCCCAATTCCTGGGTGATCGCCTTGGCAATGTCGGGGTCACGGCTGGCCAGGGTTTCGGTGAAGAAGCCGTTGTCGCGGGTCGGTGCGTTCATCGGTCTTTCGTCCTTTTTGGGCTGGGGCGGCTTGAGTTTGCGTCTTTTAACGCAACGTCGCGCATGCCGAAAGTGACAAAACGACCCGCATCCCGCCCGTTGCGACGCGCTGCGGAATGCGCTTGTCATCATGCCTGTCGCGCGTGATGGTGCGGGTCCATCAGGGGACAGGACGGCCGATGACACGCAACGTGCATTTCACCGCAAGCCACGCCGAGACCGCCCGGGCGGCTCTGTCCGTGCTGACGGCGCGCTATGGCCAGGCCCCGCTGGCGGAGGCCGACGTCGTGGTGGCCCTGGGCGGGGACGGGTTCATGCTGCAGACCCTGCACGCGACGCAGGGTCGGGGGCTGCCGGTCTATGGCATGAACCGTGGCACGGTGGGGTTCCTGATGAACGCCTATGCCCAGGACGACCTGACCGACCGCCTTGCCTTGGCCGAGGAGACGGTCATCAACCCGCTGCGCATGCGCGCCACCTGTGCCGACGGCACCTGCACCGAGGCCCTGGCGATCAACGAGGTCAGCCTGCTGCGCGAGGGGCCGCAGGCCGCCAAGCTGCGCATCCATGTCGACGGGCGGCTGCGGATGGAGGAACTGGTCTGCGACGGTGCGCTGGTCTCCACCCCGGCGGGATCCACGGCCTACAACTACTCCGCGCACGGGCCGATCCTGCCGATCGGATCAGAGGTGCTGGCCCTGACCGCCATCGCGCCTTTCCGTCCGCGCCGCTGGCGGGGGGCGCTTCTGCCCAAGGGTGCATCCGTGGTGATCGAGGTGCTGAACGCCGACCGCCGCCCTGTCATGGCCGATGCCGACAGCCGTTCTGTCCGCCACGTGACGCAGGTCGAAATCCGCAGCGCCGACGACATCCGTCACCGCCTGCTGTTCGATCCGGGCCATGGGCTGGACGAACGCCTGCTGCGCGAACAGTTCGTCTAAAAGGGCGTCAGCCCGCGCAGATCTGCTGCAGCGCCAGCCACTGTTCGTCGGTCAGCAGGCGGGCAGGCGTGGTTCCCTGACGGATCGGGTCGGCCTCGATCAGTGGCAGGACGGCGGCGCCGGTCGGATCGATGCTGCGCGCATAGGGTTCGGTCGACAGCCCGCGTTCCGCAAAGGCCGGGGGCAGGGTGGCGAGGTCAGGCCGGGGCAAAGACTGCGACAGCAGCGTCTCTCCATAGCCCTGCATCGCGTCGCGCGAGAGCGTCCCAAGCGTCATCAGGCGCAGTGAGTTCATCAGACCCGCATGCCGCAGCGCATCCAGCGTCGCCTGCTTGTCCTCGACCGCCAGACGGGCGGCGATCAGGTGACCGGCAGAGGCTTCAGGCCCGGGGGTGGTGACCAACAGGTCGTTGCCCAACACGTAAAGATCACCCGGCAGGCGACGCGCCCCGTTCAGCGGCGCGGGCACGACCTGCACCAGGGCCTGGTCGCCGATCAACTGGGGTGCGATCCAGTCCAGCACCTGCTGGCCTGACCGCCGACGGCAGACGGCACCGGCGCTGTGCTCCAGATCGGCCAGCACGGCCAGTCCGATCGTGCGCGCCTGCGCGGGGGGAGCGATCCGGGCCGCATGGCGGATCAGCGCGTCGGGCAGCCAGAATGTCAGGGCAGCCAGCATGGCGACAGCGCCCAGCACCGTGACGACGCCGCGCAGGCGGCCCGGCACGGCACGGTGGATGGCGATGGCCCGTTGGACGCGTTCGATCCCCTCGATCATCAGCGGATCGTCGATCTCGACCGTCTCGTCGGGTGCCTGGCCGTTCGGAGTGTATATCGCGGGCAGTTGTCCCGGATTGATCCGCGTCACCGCAGGCAGCGACCAGTGCGACAGAGGTCGGTCCGATTTCGGGTCCATCATCGTCAGAGTCGCGGCGCCCACCGAGACGATGACCTCGCGCAGCCGTGATTCGGGCGTCTCGCGCCACGAGCCCTGCGCCTCGAGGCGCTGGAATTCAGTAAGGGCAGTCACGGGGGCGGGCATGGTCTAGGGTCGTCCTGCAGGGTGCCCAGACCATAGCGACGCGCCGCGTTGCGTCAATGCGGCGCGGGTCACTCGACCGTATCGGCGATCCGCATGCCCTTGTCGCGGGCGAGGGTGCGCATCCGTTCCTGCAGCTTCTCGAACGCGCGCACCTCGATCTGGCGGATGCGTTCACGCGACACGCTGTAGCGGCTGGAAAGGTCCTCCAGTGTCATCGGATCGTCGCGCAGACGACGCTCCATCAGGATGTCCTTCTCACGCTCGTTCAGCGCATCCATCGCGTCGATCAGCATCTGGCGCCGGGTGTCCAGCTCCTCGGATTCGGCATAGGCTTCGGCCTGGTTGGCGTTCGTGTCCTCCAACCAGTCCTGCCACTGCGCCGACGATTCGCCATCGCCCGACCCGACCTGCGCGTTCAACGAGGCGTCACCACCGGATAGTCGGCGGTTCATGTCGACGACCTCTTTCTCGGTGACGTTCAGTTCAGTGGCAATCTGGGCGACGTTCTCGGGACGAAGATCGCCTTCCTCCAGGGCGCCGATCTTGGACTTGGCCTTGCGGAGGTTGAAGAACAGCTTCTTCTGCGCGCTTGTGGTGCCCATCTTGACCAGCGACCAGGACCGCAGAATGTATTCCTGGATCGAGGCACGGATCCACCACATTGCATAAGTCGCAAGGCGAAAGCCGCGTTCCGGGTCAAACCGCTTGACCGCCTGCATCAGGCCGACATTCGCCTCGCTGATCACCTCTGCCTGCGGCAGGCCATAGCCGCGATAACCCATCGCGATCTTTGCGGCCAGACGCAGGTGACTGGTCACCAATTGATGCGCGGCGTCGCTGTCCTCGTGATCGGCCCATGCCTTGGCCAGCATGTATTCCTGTTCGGGTTCCAGCAGCGGAAACTTGCGGATCTCCTGCAGATAGCGGTTCAGACCCTGTTCCGGGCTTGGGGCGGGAAGATTTCCATAAGTCGCCATGATGTTCGCCTTTCGCAGAGACCGGTTAACGCAGCGTCGAACAACCCGGTTCCGGGACAGAATGCCGCATCCGCGCGGGCAGTGTCATGTGTGGTCGGCTCACGCTTTCGTCAAGGGGCGGTGCGAAGAGCGTCCAGAAGGGCCTGCATGTCGTCGGGCAGGGGACTGTCGAACCCCATTTCGACCCCGGTGACCGGATGGACGAACCCCAGATGCGCGGCGTGCAACGCCTGTCGGGAAAACGCCCGGACCGCTGCCGCAGCGGTGCCAAGCGCCTTGGCAGAGGCACGTCGCGACCCGCCATAGACCGGATCGCCGATCAGCCCCAGGCCGCAATGGGCCATGTGCACCCGGATCTGGTGGGTGCGCCCCGTTTCCAACCGGCATTCCACCAGCATGGCCGAAGGCGGCGTGCCGAACCGCTCCAGCAGCCGTGCGCGGGTCACGGCGTGACGGCCCTTGTCGGCAAAAACCGCCTGACGTTGGCGGTCGGTCGGGTGGCGCGACAGGTGCGTGGCGATCCGCAGCACCAGACCTTCCTCGAACGAGACGCCGGGCGTGCCACGCAGACGCGGGTCGGCCGCGTCGATCGCTCCGTGCGCCAGCGCGAGATAGCGCCGGTTGGCCGTGTGCGCCTCGAACTGGGCGGCAAGGCCGTGATGCGCGCGGTCCGACTTGGCGACGACCAGCAGGCCCGACGTGTCCTTGTCGATGCGGTGCACGATGCCGGGGCGCTTTTCACCCCCGATGCCCGACAGCGAATCGCCGCAATGGGCCAGCAGCGCATTGACCAGCGTGCCGGTGGGGCTGCCCGGCGCGGGATGGACGACCATCCCGGCGGGCTTGTCGATCACGATCAGGTCATCATCCTCATGCGCGATGACCAGCGGAATGGCCTCGGCCCGCGTCTCGACAGGCTCGGGCGGGGCCAGGGCGATGCGGTATTCCTGACCCTCGGCGACGCGCGCCTTGACGTCGCGTGCGGGGCCATCCGGACCGCTTACAGCACCGTCGGCGATCAGCCGCGCCAGGCGCGACCGCGACAGGGCCGCATCCTCTGGCACCGCCATGGCAAGCGCCTTATCAAGTCGGTTGGGCGGGTTGGCCGGAATGGTCACGGAAAGGATCGACATGGCGCAGGATGATACCGATTGGAAGGTGGCGGCGAAAGCCGTCCCGGAACTGCGCTTTCTAAAGACGCTGGTGACGGGGCTGACGCTGGTCATGGGGGTGGGGATGATCGCGGTCGTGGCGCTGCTGTGGGTGCGGCTGAACCAGCCCGTGCTGCCCGAACTGCCAGATGCGATCACGCTGCCCCAAGATGCGCAAACCCGCGCGGTGACCTTCGCGACCGATCGGATCGTCGTGCTGACGACGGACGACCGGGTGCTGGTCTATGACCGCGCGGGAACGCTGATGGGACAGACGGTGCTTCAGCCCTGAGGCTTGTCGGCACCCGCGGACAGGGCGTCCAGCCGCGCCTTCAGTTCGGCATTCTCGGTGCGGGCCTTGATCGCCATCTCGCGCACGGCCTCGAACTCCTCGCGGGTGACAAAGTCGCGGTCGGCCAGCCAGCGGTCAATCCAGCCCTTCATGGCCGTCTCGGCCTCGCTGCGGGCGCCTTGGGCCACGCCCATCGCATTGGTCATCAGCTTGGACATGTCGTCGAAGAAACGGTTCTGGGTGGTCATCTGGCGGTGCCCTTCTGTCTTGCGTTGCGTCCTATATGGTCCGGTGCGGTCCCGGGTTCAATGTTGACAGTGCGGCTTTGGCGACTAGCGTGCGCGGCAAATCGCAGACCCGAGGCCTCATGATCCCGTTTCCCGACATCGCCCCCGAAATCTTCACGATCACCCTGGGCGGGTTCTCGTTCTCGCTGCGCTGGTATGCGCTGGCCTATCTGGCCGGCCTGATCCTGGGCTGGCGGCTGATCGTCGCGATGATGCGGCGTCCCGCGCTGTGGGGCGGCACGCCGCCCACAGCGCCCGACCGGGTCGACGACTTGCTGACCTGGGTCATCCTGGGGGTGATCCTGGGCGGGCGTCTGGGGTTCGTGCTGTTCTACGAGCCCGCCTATTATCTGTCGAACCCCGGGCAGATCCTGCAGGTCTGGCAGGGCGGGATGAGCTTTCACGGCGGCTTTGCCGGCGTGATCGTGGCGACCTGGGCCTGGTCGCGCAGCCAGGGCGTGCCCGTCCTGCGGCTGGCCGACGCGATGGCCGTCGTGGCGCCGATCGGCATCTTCTTCGGGCGCATCGCCAACTTCATCAACGCCGAACTGTGGGGCCGCCCCACCGACCTGCCGTGGGGCGTGGTCTTTCCCGGCGAGGCGGCGCAGACCTGTCCCGGCATCGTCGGACCCTGCGCCCGCCACCCCAGCCAGTTGTACGAGGCGGGACTTGAGGGCCTGCTGCTGGGCCTGATCCTGCTGGTCCTGGTCCGCGCCGGGGGGCTGCGCCGTCCGGGCCTTGCGTTCGGGGTTTTCCTTGCCGGCTATGGGCTTGCGCGCATGTTCGTCGAACTGTTCCGCGTCGCCGATGCCCAGTTCATCACGCCGGACAACCCGCTTGGCCACGTCCTGGGCGGCCCTGTAATCGGCCTGACGATGGGGCAGACGCTGTCGCTGCCGATGGTCCTGATCGGGCTGGCGCTAATGGCTTATGCGCGGCGCCGCCCGCCTGTCGCCGCATGACGCCGCTGGCCGCGATCATCGCGGCGCGCATCCGCGCGACGGGGCCGATCAGCCTGGCCGAGTACATGCAGGTCTGCCTGATGGACAGTCGTCACGGCTATTATGCGACGCGCGATCCCTTCGGCATCGCGGGTGATTTCACGACCGCCCCGGAGATCCACCAGATGTTCGGCGAACTGTGCGGCCTTGCGCTGGCGCAGGCTTGGCTGGACCAGGGTGCCCCGGCCCCGTTCGCCTTGGTCGAGCCGGGACCGGGCCGCGGGACGCTGATGGCCGACATGCTGCGCGCGATGCGGCAGGTGCCAGGCCTGCACCAGGCCGCCGACGTTGCCCTGATCGAGGCCTCGCCGCATCTGCGCGGCGTTCAGCGCGATCGCCTTGGTCCCCTCACGCATCTCGACCGGATCGAGGATATAGGTTCCAAACCTTTGTTTATGATCGGAAACGAGTTCATCGACGCCCTCCCGATCCGTCAGTACCAGCGGACCGACGATGGCTGGAGAGAGCGTCTGGTCGGGCTGTCGGATGATGGTCTGCGCATGGGACTTGGCCCCGTCGTGTCGCTGGCCCGGACGGGGTCCGTGGGCGACATCGTCGAGGAATGTCCCGAAGGCGCGGCCTTTGTCGAGGCCGCTGCCCGCCACATCGCGACCCATGGCGGCTGCGCGATCCTGATCGATTATGGCGGGTGGAACGGCTTCGGCGACACGTTTCAGGCTCTGCGCAACCATGCCCCCGAAGATCCGCTGGCGCATCCGGGGCAGGCCGACCTGACGGCGCATGTTGACTTCGCGCTTTTGGCAGCTGCGGCCATCCGGGGCGGGGCGGTGGCGTCGCGTCCGGTGCGGCAGGGCGATTGGCTGCGCGCCCTGGGGGCCGAGGCACGGGCCGCCCGGCTTGCTGCTGCGGGCGACGGGGGCGCGATGGCCGCGCTTCGGCGCTTGACCCACCCCGACGAAATGGGTCACTTGTTCAAGGTAATCGCGATCTGGCCCAAGGGCGCGCCGCCCGTGCCCGGATTTGTCGCGCTGGAGGCCCATGCAGACCACGCTTGAGATCCTGACCCACCCGTTGCTTTACGACGTTAGGCACGGATTTTTCACGCGAAAGGGTGGGGCATCCTCCGGGTTGTTCGCAGGTCTGAACTGTGGGCGCCGCTCTTCGGACCAAAGCGAGATGGTGCTGGTTAACCGGGCCCGCGTTGCGGGCGCGATGGGCCTGCCGCTGGCGACCGTCAAGCAGATCCATTCGGCGGACGTGGTCACCTTAATGGACGATCACGATGTCGATGTGGTCAAGGACATCAAGGCCGACGGGCTGGTCACCGCCCGGCGCGACGTGGCCCTGGCTGTGCTGACCGCCGATTGCCAGCCCGTGCTGCTGGCCGATGCCGCGGCCGGCGTCGTCGGCGCCTGTCACGCCGGTTGGCGCGGCGCCATCGCTGGCGTGATCGAGGCGACGGTGGCTGCCATGCGCGATCTGGGCGCGACCGACATCCGCGCGGTGATCGGTCCCACGATCAGCCAGCGCGCCTATGAGGTCAGTCCCGAATTAATGGATGAGTTTCTGGCTGACGATACGGCCAATGACCGGTTCTTTTCCGGCGGTCCGAATGGTCGGCCGATGTTCGACCTTCCCGCGTTCGGGCTGTCACGCCTGCGCGCAGCTGGCGTGCAGGCGGAATGGTCGCGGCACTGCACCTATTCGGACCCCGACCGCTTCTTCAGCTATCGCCGGTCCACGCATGAGGGCCAGGCCGATTACGGTCGGCTGATCAGCGCCATCTCGCTCTAGCCCCCGAACGCAACTGAACGCAACGGAGGCGGCATCCGCCGCGCAGGGTTCGGGCGCAGGCCGCGGCGCAGGGCCATCTGAATCCCGGCGCCCAGCAACGCCGCCATCTGTCCCAGGACCAGCGCGATCAGGGCTGCTGCGGCCATGGCGGCATCGGCCAAGCGCCGCATCAGGCGCAGGCTGTCGGATTTGCCCAGCACTGTCAGGACGCGGGTGGTGTCCGGCCCCGCGGCTTCTGACAGACGCGCAAGGCGGCGCAGGTCGTCCGGATCATCGGCCAGCCGAAGGATCGGCAGCAGTTCGGGAACCGAGGCCTGTCGCCCGATCGTCCGCAGATCACCGGCGATGCCGGACAGGGCCTGTGCCGGGGCCGGGCTGCGCGCCGCGGCGGACAGGGCCCGCGTCATGCCGGGTGACAACGCATCGGCGCGACGCGCGACGCGCAGCGTGGTGGCCGCGCCCTTGATCGACAGACTGCTGCCCGCCGTGATCAACGTACTGGCGGTCGCGGCAAGGCCCAGGGTCGCCAGCGCAGCCTCGATGCCGTCGGGGTCGCCTCCGGTAGCCCAGGTGCCGCCCTGCCGGATCAGCGCGGCGGCATCGCCTGCGGGAGACAGCTCGAACGGCAGCGTGCAGGCGGCGACCAGGGACAGGCTGGGACAGGCGGTCACGTCGCGCATGCACGTGCCGCAATCGGACAGCGTGTCCAGCATGCCGACCGCCAGCGCGGCGTCGGCGCGTGCGCGCAGGTCCGGTGGCAGCGGCGTGCCCTGATCGCGGGCCAGATCCATCAGCATCTGCACCTGCTGGCGGTCGCCTGCATCCAGCGCGGCGGTCAGGCGGGTGATCAGCCAGTCCGGGGTCGCGCGGTCGGCCACGGCGCGCATCAGGGCCGCACGGGCCTGATCTAGGCCGCGATCGACCAGCGGAGCGGCAAAGGGGTTCTGCGACAGCACCCAACCCGTCACCGCGACCGTCGCCAGCGACCAGATCAGCAGCGTCAGGCGGGCCAGCCTGCGCAAGGATCAGCCTGCTTCGCGGACGCGTTCCTCGACGATCTCGAAGGGGACGGCGGGTTCGTCCTTGGCGCCCCGGATCACCAGCGACGTCTTGACCGATGCCACGTTCGGCGCGGCGGTCAGGCTGTTGGTCAGGAAGCGCTGGAAGGTCGACAGGTCCGGAGAGATGCATTTCAGGATGAAATCGATCTCTCCGTTCAGCATGTGGCATTCGCGGACCAGCGGCCATTCCTGAACCAATGCCTCGAAGGCCGACAGGTCGCGTTCGGATTGTGACGCAAGGCGCACCATGGCAAACACCTGCACCTCGAACCCCAGTTCGCGGGCGTCGATGTCGGCATGGTATCCGCGGATATAGCCCAGTTCCTCCAGCGTGCGGACGCGGCGCAGGCAGGGCGGCGCCGAGATGCCCACCCGGCGGGCCAGTTCGACATTGGTCATGCGCCCGTCGGCCTGAAGTTCGGCCAGGATCTTGCGGTCGATGTCGTCCAGTTTGGCGCCGGCCATGGTTGTCTTTCTTCTGTCAGGTCTTGGCGTTGCCGGAAACTACAATGCCGCCCCGTCCGGCGCAACAATCTTATCGACGTCGGTCCGTGGCGGGGATGCGTTGCAGTCCGGCGCATGAGGGACTACCTCATGCACAAACCGCGAAAGGGGCGCAAGATGACCGAACGCAGCCATGTGAAACTTTTGATCGTGGGATCGGGCCCGGCGGGATACACCGCCGCCGTCTACGCCTCCCGCGCCATGCTGGAGCCGATGCTAATCCAGGGGATGCAGCCCGGCGGGCAGCTGACCATCACCACCGAAGTGGAGAACTGGCCCGGCGACACCGAGATCCAGGGCCCCGACCTGATGGTCAAGATGGAGACCCACGCTCGTGCGATGGGTGCCGAGATCGTGACCGATCTTGTGACCGCGCTGGACCTGCAGAAGCGTCCTTTCACGGCGACCTGCGACAGCGGTCGGGTGGTCACCGCAGACGCGGTGATCCTGGCCACGGGGGCGCAGGCGCGCTGGCTGGGCCTTCCGTCCGAGGAAAAGTTCAAGGGTTTCGGCGTCAGTGCCTGTGCCACCTGTGACGGGTTCTTCTATCGCAATCGCGAGGTCGTGGTGATCGGCGGCGGGAACACCGCGGTCGAGGAGGCGCTGTTTCTGACCAAGTTCGCCAGCAAGGTGACGCTGGTGCACCGCCGCGACAGCCTGCGGGCCGAAAAGATCCTGCAGAACCGCCTGTTCGCCCATCCCAAGGTCGAGGTGATCTGGAACAGCGAACTGGCTGAGGTCACCGGGACCGAAACCCCGGTCGGCGTCAGCGGCGCCACGCTGCGCAACCTTGTTGACGGAACGACGCAGACGATCAAGGCTGACGGCGTGTTCGTGGCGATCGGCCATGCACCGGCCAGCGAACTGGTCAAGGATCAGCTAGAGCTGCACAACGGCGGTTACGTCAAGGTCGAGGCAGGCAGCACGCGTACCTCGATTCCGGGCGTGTTCGCGGCGGGCGACCTGACCGATCACATCTATCGTCAGGCTGTGACAAGCGCGGGCATGGGATGCATGGCCGCGCTGGATGCCGCGCATTTCCTCGAGGCTCAGGGCGAGGTCGAGCTGGAGCCTGAGCAGCGGGTCGCCGTCATCTACTGACGGCTCACCCGCGCTCGCGCGAGCGTTCGCGGGCCGGCAGCTCGCCCGCGTGATCCAAGGCACCCGACGGTGCGGCGTCACGCTGTGTCTCTGCCAGGCCGGCCTTGCCGGGATCGGCATCGGGGTCGTTCGGGTGCAGCGGTCCACCGGTCTCCATCATCGCGTTGGTGGCGTCGTCCTTCAGTGCGGCAGCTTTCTGGGCTAGATCCTTCTGGCTGGGATCGGCATCGCCTTCGCGCCGTTCGCGTTCGGCCGTCGCCCGGTCCAGAGCGGCGGTCAGGAACTCGGCCTTGCTGCGCGTGCCCGCGTTGCCGGCCGCAGGATTTGTGCCCTTGGGCCCGGCCTTTCCGCGCGCCTCGCGCCCTTGGCGGGCCGCAATGTCGCGCGCGCGGTTTCGACGGACGCGCAGCAGCCCCACCAGATCGGACAATTCCTTGTCGGACAAACGGCCCAAGGCAGGTTGTCGGGTCTGGTTCGCCAGCTCCAGTTCATCCTGGGACAAGGCGCGCTGCTCTTCCTGGCTTGCGGTGGTCTGGTCGGTCATCATGCGCTCCTGTCGTTGCGGTTCGCGGACCCAACGTGACGCGTATGGTCAGGTTCCCCGCGGCACGCCCGAAGCGAAAAGCGTTTTCCCAGACTTGAATATCGCTTTCATGGGGGCTATGCGTCGCCTCGAGTCGCGCGATCCCCGCAGGGTCGCGTGTTGATCCGTTTCTGCGCAACCCACGAGTCGTGACCATGACCCTGCCCAAGCATGCCCCCATTCCCGAACTCTATGTCTCCGAGGCGTCGGCCGCCGCGCTCAAGGACGATGCCGGGCGGATGCCCAGCTGGGACCTGACGCCGCGCCAGATCTGCGATCTGGAGCTGCTGATGAACGGCGGCTTCAACCCGCTGAAGGGCTTTCTGACCCAAGCCGACTATGACGGCGTCGTCAGCGACATGCGCCTGACGTCGGGCGCGCTGTGGCCGATGCCCATCACGCTGGACGTCTCCGAAAAGTTCGCCGAAGGGCTGGAGCCGGGCACCGACATCGCCCTGCGCGACCAGGAGGGCGTGATCCTGGCGATCATGTCGCTGACCGACAAATGGGTTCCCAACAAGGCGCTGGAGGCCGAGAAGGTGTTCGGCGCCGACGACCTGGCGCATCCGGCGGTGAACTATCTGCACAACGTCGCGGGCCCGGTCTATCTGGGCGGCCCGGTCAAGGGTCTGCAGGCGCCGACGCATTACGATTTCCGCGCCCGCCGCAACACGCCCAACGAACTGCGCACCATGTTCAAGAAGCTGGGCTGGAGCCGCGTCGTCGCGTTCCAGACCCGCAACCCGCTGCACCGTGCGCACCAGGAGCTGACCTTCCGTGCCGCCCGCGAGGCTCAGGCGAACCTGCTGATCCATCCGGTCGTCGGCATGACCAAGCCGGGCGATGTCGACCACTTCACCCGCGTCCGCTGCTACGAGGCGGTGCTGGACAAGTATCCGGCGGCCACCACCAACCTGTCGCTGCTGAACCTGGCGATGCGCATGGCCGGCCCGCGCGAGGCGGTATGGCACGGCCTGATCCGGGCCAACCACGGCGTGACCCACTTCATCGTCGGCCGCGACCATGCCGGACCCGGCAAGAACAGCCAGGGCCAGGACTTCTATGGCCCCTATGACGCGCAGGAGCTGTTCAAGGCCCACCAGTCGGAAATCGGCGTCGAGATGGTCGACTTCAAGCACATGGTCTATGTGCAGGAAAAAGCGCAGTATTTCCCCGCGAACGAGATCCCCGAGGGCAGCACCGTCCTGGACATCAGCGGCACCGAACTGCGCCGGCGCCTGCGCGAAGGGCTGGACATCCCGGAATGGTTCAGCTTCCCCGAGGTCGTGCAGCAGCTGCGCCGCACTTCGCCCCCGCGCGCCAACCAGGGCTTCACCGTGTTCTTCACCGGCCTGTCGGGGTCGGGCAAGTCGACGGTTGCCAACGCGCTGATGGTCAAGCTGATGGAGATGGGCGGTCGTCCCGTGTCGCTGCTGGACGGTGACGTGGTCCGCAAGCACCTGTCGTCCGAGCTGGGGTTCAGCAAGGAGCATCGCGACATCAACATCAAGCGCATCGGCTATGTCGCGTCCGAGATCACCAAGAACGGCGGCATCGCGATCTGCGCGCCGATCGCGCCCTATACCGCGACCCGCCGCGCCGTGCGCGAGATGGTCGAGGCCGGCGGCGCCTTCGTCGAGGTCCATGTCGCCACGCCCCTGGAGGAATGCGAACGCCGCGACCGCAAGGGCCTCTACAAGCTGGCGCGGGAAGGCAAGATCAAGGAGTTCACCGGAATTTCCGATCCCTATGAAGAACCGGCCAACCCCGAACTGCGCGTCGACACGACCGACATCGACGTGGACAGCGCCGCCCATCAGGTGCTGCTTAAGCTGGAGAGCATGGGCCTGATCGGCCTGTCCTGATCCCTGCCGCAGTGATACGAACGGCCCCGGTGCGACACCGGGGCCGTTTGGCGTCCGGAACCTTGCGCGCCTGCGGATGGTTCCGCGCTGACCGTCAACGGAGTTGCCCGATGCCCCATCCCGCCAGCCCGCCCAAGGGCGTCAACCCCTGGGCAGCAACCGTGCTGTTGCTGATGGGCAATTTCATGAACCTGATCGATGTCAGCATCGTCAACGTGGCGTTGCCCTCGATCCGCACCGATCTTGGCGCCAGCGAGACGCAGATCGAATGGATCTCGGCGGCCTATGTGCTGGCCTTTGCGGTGGGCCTGCTGCCCTGCGGGCGCTTCGGGGACAAGCTGGGACGCAAGCGGCTGTTCCTGTCGGGCGTGGGGCTGTTCACGCTGGCATCCGTCCTGTGCGGGCTGGCGCCCGACATCAACGTCCTGATCGGCGCGCGTGCGCTGCAGGGCATCGGCGGGGCGATGATGGTGCCGCAGGTCATGGCGATCATGCACGTGATCTTTCCCCCCGAACAGAAGGCCAAGGCATTCGCGCTGGCGGGCGTGGTCATCAGCCTGGGCGCGGTCACGGGGCCGCTGCTGGGCGGCGTGCTGATCAGCGGGAACTTCTACGGCCTTGAATGGCGGCCCATCTTCCTGGTCAACCTGCCTGTGGGGCTGCTGGTCGTATTGGCGGGGTTCTGGCTGATCCCGCGGCTGGAATCGTCGCGCGACATGGCGATCGACTGGTGGGGCGTGGGCCTGTTCGGTCTGGCCATCACGCTGGTCGTCCTGCCAATGATAGAGGGACCGCTGCTGGGCTGGCCGTGGTGGACGCTGGTCACCCTGGTCGCGGCAATCCCCGTCGGGGCGCTGTTCCTGCGGCGCCAGCACGCGCTGGAGGCAGAGGGCCGGGAACAGCTGCTGCCGATGGTGTTGCTGCGGGATCGGGGCTTTCTGTCCGGGGTGGCGGTGGTGATGCTGCATTTCTCGGCCATTCCGGGAATGTTTCTGGTCCTGGCCATCTATTTCCAGACCGGCTTTGGCCTGACGCCGCTGGAATCGGGCATCGCCACGGCGCCGTTCCCATTGGGCATCATGCTGGGCAGCTATGTCACGGGGCGGTTCGGGACGCGGGCGCTGGTGGGGCGGGTCGCCCTGGGCGCGGCGGTGATGCTGGCCGGGATGATCTGGTTGCGCCACGCAGCAGGCCACCCGCCTGCCGATCTTGGCCCCGGTACGCTGGCCGGGCCTTTGGCGATGAACGGCTTGGGAATGGGTCTGGCGATCTCTCCGTTGTTCCAACTGGTGCTGCGCGACGTCCCGGGGCGCATTGCGGGGGCAGCGACGGGCGGCATGCAGGCGTTTCAACAGATCGGCGCGGCCATCGGCATTGCCATCGTCAGCAGCCTGTTCTTTGTCCGCCTGCGCGTTGATCAGGACCATGCCGCGGCCATCGGCCACGCGCTGTCCTATCAGATCAGCGTCTTTGCGGCGATCCTGACGGTGCTGGCGCTGCGCCAATGGCGCGGTGACCGCCGGGCGGTGACGCCATGAGCTGGCGGTCGTCCCTGGAGGTCTGGGATGTCGCCACCGGGCAGTCCCGCGTGATCCTGCGCACCCCGATGCTGATCGAGGCGCCGAACTGGCACCCTGACGGCTGGTTTCTTGTGAACGGAGAGGGCCGCCTGTGGCGCGCCGATGCCGACGGCCTGCGGCTGCTGCAGATCGGCTGCGCCGAACGGTGCAACAACGACCACGGCTTTCTGCCCGACGGGCGAGTGATCTTTTCCGCACATGACGGGACCGGGGCCGGGATGCATGTCTGGGACGGCGCGACAACCCAACCGGTGGGCACGCAGCGCCCAAGCTGGTGGCACGGCGCGCACGGCGACCGGCTGGTCTATGCCTGCGCGCGGGGCGACCGCGTGGTGCGCATCGCCACCTGCGCCATGGATGGCAGCGGCGAACGGGTGCTGACCCCGGACGTCGCCCATCATGACGGTCCCGATTTCAGTGCGTGTGGCACCTGGATCTGGTTCAACAGCGACGCGACCGGTCATGCGCAGATCTGGAAGATGCGCGTCGATGGATTGGACGCCGCGCCGGTCTTTCGCGACGACGCGGTAAACTGGTTCCCGCATCCGTCGCCCTGCGGGCGCCATGTCATCTATCTGGCCTATGCGCCAGGGACGCTGGAACATCCGCGCGACCGGGACGTGTCCCTGTGGATCATGGCGCCGGACGGGACGGGACGGCGCAAGCTATGCGACCTGTTCGGTGGGCAGGGCACGCTGAACGTGCCCTGCTGGTCGCCCGATGGGCGAGCTTTCGCGTTTATGCGCTATGCCTAATGGACGCTGACGGGGCGCAACTCGTTCTCGCGCGCCAGGGTGAAGGCCAGAGCGCGGTCCTGGACCAGGGCCAGCCGTTCACCATCGGTGTCGTGGACGGCGTACAGGGTCTGAACGCCGGGCAGTTGGTCTTGGACGTCGCGGGGCAGGGTCGCAGCGGCGACCTGCCGGATGTAGACGGTCTGGGAGGACGTACCGCCTCCGAAATCGAATTTGCTATCCATGATGATCCCCTTGCTTGCGGCTGATCGGAATGGTCTTGACGACCTGCTGCGGGTTCACCCGGCGCAGGTCGATGTGCAGAAGCCCGTTTTCCATCGCGGCGGACGTTACCTCGACCCCGTCGGCCAGCACGAAGCTGCGCTGAAAGGCGCGGGCGGCGATGCCGCGATGCAGATAGACGCGGGCGTCGTCCGGTTCGGGTTGCCGACCGCGGATCACCAGCTGGCGGTCCTCGGTCGTGATGGCCAGGTCGTCCTCGGCAAAGCCGGCGACGGCCAGGGTGATGCGGAAAGCATCGGGCGGCAGGTGTTCGATGTTATAGGGCGGATAGCCCTCGGCCCCCTTGGAGGCCCGTTCCACCAGGCGTTCAAGCTGGTCGAACCCCAGCAGATAGGGATGTGCCCCTAAGGAAATCTTCGTCATCTCAGCCCTTTGCGTTGCAGCGACTGCAGGTCCGGGGTCCCGTTGCGGCGGCCTCCGTCCTGCGCAAGATATGGAAAGGACGGCATCGTTTTGCAAGATCCGCGCTGTCAGGGCCGAAGGTCGCAGGCCTCCATCGCCTGTCCGATCGCGCGCCGAGACCCCTCCAACGGCAGGCTGAGCGTCACCGGCCCGGCCAGCAGGGTGACCTGCCGCCCCCCGGTCAGCGCCGACAACAGCTGCGATCCGGGATCGGCGGCGATCGAATGGACGCCGTTTGTCATGTCGGACGGCACGGCGATCCGCTGTCCGTCGACCAGGACGACGATCGGATCATCGGTCTGTCCCATCCCGTCGATCACCAGCCGTCCCTCATCACCGGGCCGGCAGACATAGCTGAGCCTGCGTCCCTCATAGGCGATCTCGGCGGCGTGGCCGGGCCCGTCGGGCAGGCGCCCCGTGTTCCAGGTGACATTGCCATCAGCCTGGCCCGCGGCGGGGCCGGCGATCATCAGCGCAAGGATGGTGGCAAGCCGCGACATGGCAACCCTCCGGGACACGCCCTCACGATGGCGTGAGCCGTGTGGTTTGTCCATGCCAGCTTAACAGATGCCGCGCGACGCGCTATAAGTCGGAACCACGGCATTTCCCAAGAGCCCGCCCGATGAACATGCAGCATTCGATGAACCACGACGAGATCAGCCGCGCCCGTCTTGCGGCCCTGCGCTGCGAGCATCGCGACCTGGACGAGGCCATCGCCGCCCTTCAGGGCCAGCTGACCGCCTCCGTCGCCCTGCAGCGGCTGAAGAAGCAGAAACTGTCGCTGAAGGATCGCATCGCCCGGCTGGAGGATGAGCTGACCCCCGACATCATCGCCTGATTGCGACCCGCGCGGACCCGCGCTAGGACAGGCACGCGGCGCACAATACGGGGACGACAGATGACCGAAGCGGTGGGAATCATCATGGGCAGCCAGTCCGACTGGCCGACCATGCGCGAGGCGGCACAGATCCTGGACGAACTGGGCGTGCCCTATCACACTCGCATCGTCAGTGCGCACCGGACCCCGGATCGGCTGTGGGACTATGGCAAGTCGGCGGTCGGGCGTGGTCTGCGCGTGATCATTGCGGGGGCAGGGGGCGCGGCCCATCTGCCCGGCATGATGGCGTCCAAGACCCGCGTCCCGGTGATCGGGGTGCCGATCCAGACCAAGGCGCTGTCCGGCGTCGATTCGCTGTATTCGATCGTGCAGATGCCCAAGGGCTATCCGGTCGCGACGATGGCGATCGGGGCGGCGGGTGCCGCCAATGCGGGGCTGATGGCCGCGGGCATCCTGGCGCTGAACGACCCGGCGCTGGCGCAGCGGCTGGACGACTGGCGCATGGCGCTGTCGGCCTCGATCCCAGAGGAGCCCGCCGATGACTGAGGTCCGTACCATCGGGATCCTGGGCGGCGGCCAGCTGGGCCGGATGCTGTCGGCGGCCGCAAGCCGCCTTGGTCTGCGCTGTCACATCTTCGAACCGGGCGCCGCCCCTGCGGGTGACGTCGCCTGGCGCGTGACGACCGCCCCCTATGAGGACGAGGCGGCACTGCGGGCCTTCGCCCACAGCGTCGACGTCATCACCTATGAATTCGAGAATGTGCCGACCAGCGCACTGGATCTGCTGGAAAGCCTGCGCCCCATCCGCCCGGGGCGGCGGGCGCTGGCCGTGTCGCAGGACCGGTTGACCGAAAAGACCTTCCTGACCGACATCGGCCTGACCGTCGCGCCGTTTGCCGACGTGCCGGATCAGGGCGCGCTGGACGACGCCATCGCGCTGATCGGTCGCCCGTCGATCCTCAAGACCCGCCGCATGGGCTATGACGGCAAGGGGCAGGTGCGCATCGGAGAGGGTCCGGCCGACTGGACCGGCGCACCGTCCGTCCTGGAGGGGTTCGTCGACTTCACTGCCGAGATCAGCGTGATCATCGCACGCGGCACCGATGGCCAGGTGGCGGCTTTCGATCCGGGCCTGAACGTCCATGAGGGCGGCATCCTGCGCACCACCACGGTGCCCTGCGGGCTGCCCGGGCGGGCGACCACCGACGCGGTGCTGATCGCCGCGCGCATCGCCAACGCGCTGGATTATGTCGGCGTGCTGGGGGTCGAGCTGTTCGTGACCCCGGAGGGACTGATCGTGAACGAGATCGCGCCCCGCGTGCACAATTCCGGCCACTGGACGCAGGCCGGTTGCGCGGTCGATCAGTTCGAACAGCATATCCGCGCCGTGGCAGGACTGCCCCTGGGCGACGGCAAGCGTCATGTGGACGTGGTGATGGAGAACCTGATCGGCGACGACATGGACCGTGTGCCCGCGCTGCTGGCACAGCCGCGGACGCAGGTTCACCTCTATGGCAAGGGGCAGGCGCGGCCGGGCCGCAAGATGGGCCATGTGAACCGGATCGCCGGATGATCCGACTGGCGGTGCGCGCGGCGATCCTGCATCGCGATCGCGTGCTGGTGGTGAATGCCTATCCGGGGCAGCAGTCCGACCTGTGGTGCCTGCCGGGCGGCGGGGTCGACCCGCACGCCTCGCTGCCCGACAATCTGGCGCGCGAGGTTTTGGAGGAGACGGGCCTGAGCATCGCCGTCGGTGATCCCTTCCTGGTGAACGAATTCCACGACCCCTCCCGGCGGTTTCACCAGGTCGAGGTGCATTTCCGCGCCACGCTGACAGGGCCCGACGTGTTGACACTGACCGATCCCGAAGGCGTCGTGAACCGTGCGCGATGGGTCACCCATGCCGGACTGACCACGCTTAGGCACAAGCCCGATATGCTGGGGGATGCGATCTGGGGAGATGGCACGGCGCGATACGACCCGCTGGAGCGGATCGTCGGCTGATGCGGAACCACGGCGGGGGGTCCGGGGGGCTGGCCCCCCGGCCGTCGCGGGACGCACCTACTCGGCGGCTTGCTTGACCGCGGTCTCGGATCCGACTTTCATGCGGAAGCCGCGCTCCAGTTGATCGAAGGGCGCCACCGGATAGTCACCTGAAAAACACGCGTCGCAATAGCGCGGCGCCTGTGGGTCGCGGCCCGCAGCCTCGCCCGCCGCGCGGTACAGCCCGTCCAGCGACACGAAGGACAGGCTGTCTACGCCGATCCATTCGCGCATCTGTTCCGGCGACATGTTCGCCGCCAGCAGCTTGTCGCGGTCGGGCGTGTCCACGCCATAAAAGCACGGCCAGGCCGTCGGGGGTGACGCGATCCGGAAATGCACCTCGGCCGCGCCTGCATCGAGGATCATGTCCTTGATCTTGCGGCTGGTGGTGCCGCGGACCACGCTGTCGTCGACCAGCACGACCCGCTTGCCGCGGATCAGTGCCCGGTTCACGTTCAGCTTCAACCGGACGCCCATATTGCGGATCTGGTCGGTGGGCTCGATGAAGGTGCGGCCCATGTACTGGTTGCGGATGATCCCCATGCCATAGGGAATGCCCGATTCCTGCGCAAAGCCGATCGCCGCGGGCGTGCCGCTGTCGGGGACCGGGCAGACCAGATCAGCCTCGACCGGTGCCTCGCGGGCCAGTTCCACGCCGATCTGGCGGCGGGTCTCATAGACGGACCGCCCGCCGATGATCGAATCGGGGCGCGAGAAATACACGTGTTCAAAGATGCAGAACCGCCCGGTCGACGGACCGAAGGGTCGCGACGATTCGATCTGGCCCTTGGAGATGACGACCATCTCTCCGGGCTCGATCTCGCGCAGGAATTCGGCGCCGATGATGTCCAGCGCGCAGGTCTCTGAGGCCAGGACGTACCCGTCCTCGCCCACGCGGCCCAGCACCAGCGGACGCACGCCCAAGGCGTCGCGGACGCCGATCAGCTTGGTGCGGGTCATGGCGATGACGCTGAACGCGCCCTCGACCCGGCGCAGTGCGTCCTTCATCCGCTCGGGGATGTTGCGCTGGATCGACCGGGCCATCAGGTGGATGATGCATTCGCTGTCCGACGACGACTGGAAGATCGAGCCGCGCTCGATCAGTTCGCGGCGCAGGGCGGCGGCATTGGTGATGTTGCCGTTATGCGCGATCGCGCAGCCGCCCATGTGGAACTCGCCGAAGAACGGCTGCACGTCGCGGATCGCGGTGTTGGCCTTGGTCCCGGCGGTGGAATAGCGGACATGGCCGATGGCCAGCTGTCCCGGCAGCGTCGCCATCAGGTCGGGCTTCGTGAAATTGTCACGGACATAGCCGAACCGGTGGGCGCTGTTGAAGCCGAAGTCGGGATGATGGGCGACGATGCCGCCCGCTTCCTGTCCGCGATGCTGCAGCGCGTGCAGCCCCAGGGCCACGAAGTTCGAGGCATCGACCACGCCGATCGCGCCAAAGATGCCGCACTCCTCGTGCAGACGGTCCGAATCGAACGGATGGGCCAGGAAAGGTTGCATCGCGCGGGCCTCGATCTGTGGGGGCTGATGTCGTCGTGCTGTCGGGGGACATGTAGTGCCGACGGCCGACAAAGTCACGCCCCCGCGGTTCCGCAGGGGCGCTTTTTCGTCATCTGCCTGTCATGGCGGATCAGTTCGCAGCGGGCGCTTCGGTCGTGACGGGGGTGCCGGTGGCGGTGCAGCCCATGACCATCTGTTCATAGCGGGTCACGATCCAGCCCGGCGCGTCGGCGGGGATCTGGTCGTCCATCTGGCCGCGCATGCGTTCAAAGACCTGGGCAGACCGCGAATTCTCGACCATCGGGACGTCCTGCGTGGTCATCACGCGGTCATAGACGATGAAGGCGATCGCGACCAGCAGGATGCCGCGCGCCACGCCGAACAAGAAGCCCATCCCCTGGTCCACGCCACCCAGGGCCGAGCGTTGCACGACCGAGGAGAACAGCGGCGTGATGATCGAGAAGATCACCAGCGCCAGCGCGAAGACGACGGCAAAGCCCGCGATCGTCGCAAGCTCGCAGCTGTCGCCCATGAAGCGGTCCAGCACCGGCAGCTGCGCCACCATCGGCCGCACCGTCGGCGCGAACAGGAAGGCCAGTACGGCCGCCCCGATCCAGCCCAGGATCGCCAGCGATTCGCGCACGAAACCGCGCGACCACGCCAGGATGGCCGACAGGATGATGACAGCCGCCACCACCGCATCAATGATCGTAAATCCGTCCATAAAACCGCCCCTTGCGCCGGTTGTCGTTCAGTATCAGGCGGTTCAGCCGGCGCCGAAGACCTCGCCCACAAATGCGGTCAGATCGGTGATGCGCCGAAGGGCCATCCCCGACTGGCCCTCGACCTTGGAGGCGTCGGGCAGGATAGCCTGTGAAAAACCAAGTTTCTGCGCCTCTTTCAACCTGTTTTCGGTCTGCGACACGGGGCGCAGCGCCCCCGACAGGCTGATCTCGCCGAAAAGCACGGCCTCCGGAGGCAGGGCGTTATCCTCTCGCGCCGACAGAAGCGCGCCGGCGATGGCCAGGTCTGCCGCGGGTTCCGCGACCTTCATGCCGCCCGCGACGTTCAGGAACACGTCCAACCCCGCGAAGGGTATCCCGCAGCGTGCCTCAAGGACCGCCAGGATCGTGCTGACGCGGCCGCTGTCCAGGCCCACGACGGTGCGCCGGGGGCTGGCAAGCGTCGATGGCGCCACCAGCGCCTGAACCTCTGTCAGGACCGGGCGGGTGCCTTCGATGCCCGCAAAGACCGCGCTGCCGGCAATGGGCTGGCCGCGTTCCGACAGGAACAGCGCAGACGGGTTCGTGACCTCGGCCAGGCCGCTGCCGGTCATCTCGAACACGCCGATCTCTCCGGACGGGCCAAAGCGGTTCTTGACGCTGCGCAGGATGCGGAACTGGTGGCCGCGTTCGCCTTCGAAATACAGGACGCAATCGACCATGTGCTCGACCACGCGGGGGCCCGCGATCTGGCCGTCCTTGGTGACATGCCCCACCAGGATCACCGCGACACCGCGGCTTTTGGCGAATGTCACAAGCTCGTGGGCGGCGGCGCGGACCTGTGCCACGCTGCCCGGTGCGGCCTCGACGGTGTCGGACCACAGGGTCTGGATCGAATCGATCACCGCCACGTCGGGGCGTTCGGCGTCCAGCGTGGTCAGGATGTTCCTAAGGTTCGTCTCGGCCCCCAGGCGCATCGGTGCCTCGGCCAGCCCAAGGCGCACGGCGCGCATCCGCACCTGTGCGCTGGCCTCCTCGCCCGAGAAATAGATCGCTTGATAGTTCGCACGCGAAAACGCGGCGGCCGCCTGCAGCAGGATCGTCGACTTACCGATGCCCGGATCGCCGCCGACCAGCAGTGCCGAGCCGGGAACCAGGCCGCCGCCCAGCACGCGGTCCAGCTCGTCGATGCCCGACAGGAAGCGGGGCGGGGGCGGTTCGCTGGTCGAAAGGCCCGACAGGGGTACGGCCCGACCCTTTGCCGCGCCCAGTCCCCGGCCGGGGCCCTGGGACAGGGGTGCTTCCTCGATGATGGTGTTCCAGGCGCCACAGGCGTCGCAGCGCCCGGCCCATTTCTTGTGGGCGGCGCCGCAGGCGGTGCAGG
The DNA here is from genome assembly GCF_006239215.1 of Paracoccus haeundaensis. NCBI lineage: Bacteria > Pseudomonadati > Pseudomonadota > Alphaproteobacteria > Rhodobacterales > Paracoccaceae > Paracoccus > Paracoccus haeundaensis. Next base: position 85,424 of record NZ_VDDC01000015.1, on the reverse strand, counting down.
TGAAGGCTGTTGTCGCTTTTGCCATGCCCCTCATGTCGCACCGGGGCGCGGGCGTCGCAAGGTGGGTATTAGCACGAATGCAAGGCATTCACGCCTTTGTCGGGTTGAATTTCGGGGTCGGCGGGGGCAGGGTCCGGGCGGAAATTCAGGGGCTTGGACCATGGCGATAGGCTTTTCGCGTTTCGAATTCATGATCGCCTGGCGGTACCTGCGGGCGCGGCGCGCCGAGGGCGGCGTCAGCGTCATGACCTGGATCAGCCTGATCGGCATCGCCCTGGGCGTCATGGCGCTGATCGCCACGCTGGCCGTCCGCGCGGGCTTCCGGGCCGAGTTCGTGGACACGATTTTAGGCGCGAATGCGCACACGACCGTCTACATGGCGCCGCAAACCATCACCAACGAGTTCACCGACGACGTCTATGTCGTGCCTGGACGGATCACCGACTATGAGGCCATAGCCGCGCGGCTGGCCGAGGTTCCGGGCGTCACCCGCACCGCGGCGATCATCAAGGGCCAGGTCATGGCCAGCGCCAATGACTCCTCCAACGTGGCCGAGGTCTTCGGCGTCACGCGGGCCGACCTGGAGGCGATGCCCCGGATCGTCGACCCCGCCACGTCCGAGGGTGACCTTGCGCAGTTCGACCAAGGCATCGCCATCGGGTCGGGCATCGCGCGCGAACTGGGCGTGGGGGTGGGCGACCGCATCCGCCTGATCGCGCCGGAGGGCGCGCGCACCGCCATGGGCACGACCCCGCGGGTGAACGCCTACGAGGTGACCTATATCTTCAGCGCCGGGCGCTATGACATCGACCGCACGCGGGTCTACATGCCCCTTGCCGAGGCGCAGTCCTATTTCAACCGCGAGGGTGTCGCGGACGAGATCGAGGTCTTCGTCGACGACCCCGAACGCGTGGACGACTGGACGCTGCCCCTGATGCGCGCCGCCGGAGAGGGCGCGCAGACCTGGTCCTGGCGCGACAGTTCCGGGTCGTTCCTGTCCGCGCTGGACATGGAGGACGACGTGATGTTCGTGATCCTGTCGGTGCTGGTCCTGATCGCGTCGATGAACATCACCTCCGGGTTGATCATGCTGGTCAAGAACAAGGGCCGCGACATCGGCATCCTGCGCACGATGGGCCTGACCGAAGGGTCGATCCTGCGGGTCTTCTTCCTGTGCGGTGCCTTTACCGGGATCATCGGCACGATCGCGGGGGTGATCCTGGGCGTGGCGCTGGCGCTGAACGTCGACAACATCATGGCGGCCCTGAACGCGCTGACCGGGGGTGGCGCATGGCAGCCCGAGGTGCGCGGCATTTATCGTCTGCCCGCCGACCTGCGGGCTTGGGACATCTTCCGCGCGGTGGCGCTGTCGCTGACGCTGTCCTTTGTCGTGACGATCTTTCCCGCGCGCCGCGCCGCGCGCATGAACCCGGTGGAGGCCCTGCGCTATGAATGACGTGTTGCGGCTGGAGGGCGTGGGCAAGACCTATGCCAAGGACGGTCCCGCACCGGTGACGGTGCTGGACGGGCTGGACCTGACCGTCGCGCGCGGAGAGGTCGTGGCGCTGGTCGCGCCGTCGGGGGCGGGGAAATCGACGTTGCTGCATATCGCGGGACTGTTGGACATACCCGATGCGGGCCGCGTCTGGCTGGCCGGGCGCGACATGACCGGCCTGCCGGACCGCGCGCGGACCGAGGCGCGGCGGCAGGAGCTGGGCTTCGTCTATCAGTTCCACCACCTGCTGCCCGAATTCAGCGCGGCCGAGAACATCGTCCTGCCGCAGCTGGCCAATGGCACAGCCCCCCGCGACGCGCAGGCCCGGGCCGCCGACCTGCTGAACCGCGTAGGCCTGGCGCATCGCGCGGATCACCGCCCCGCGCAGATGTCGGGCGGAGAGCAACAGCGCGTGGCCTTTTGCCGGGCGCTGGCGAACCAGCCCGCGCTGCTGCTGGCGGATGAGCCCACGGGCAACCTGGACCCCGAGACGTCGGACAGGGTCTTTGACGTGCTGATGGGTCTGGTGCGCGATACCGGCCTTTCGGCGCTGATCGCCACGCACAACCATGCCCTGGCCGCACGGATGGACCGTGTGGTGCGCCTGACCGCCGCCTGATCGTTGCACCGCCCCGCGCGCGGGTGCATGCTGGACAAAACGACAACCGACGGGGGCACGGACGATGCGGGCAGTGATGATGGCAGGGGTGGCGGGATTAGCGCTGGCAGGGCTGGTCGCCGCCTGCGCGCCCGAGGCGCAACCGACGGGCGCGGCGCGCGATTATGCGGATTACTGCGCAAGCTGTCACGGGCCGGGTGGACGGGGCAACGGGCCCGCCGCCGTGGGCATGGTGCCCGCGCCGGCGGACCTGACCATGCTGGCCGCACAGGATGGGGGCGTCTTCCCCAAGACCCGCGTAATGGGCCAGCTTGTCGGATACACGATGGGGCGCAGCGAATCGCACATGCCGATCTTTGAGGTCCTGCGCGAGGGGCCGGTCGTCATGTATGACGACGGCTCGGGCCAGCGCGTCGCCACGCCGGCCCGGTTGGTCGCGCTGGCGGATTACCTCCAGACCCTGCAGCGCTAGGGGGATGCGCGCGGCGATTGTCGGGCTGACCTGCGTGCTGGCCGTACCTGCGGGTGCGGACGGCCTGGAACGGTTCGGGACCACGATGAAATATGCGCTGCCGTTGGCGGCCGCCGTCTGCGCGGCCGATCAGGATCGGCTCGAGGATTTCGCCGTGCGCGGTGCCCTGCAGGCGGCGGTGGTGCTGGGCCTCAAGGCCGTGTTCGACGGATCGCCCCTGGGCACCCGTCCGACCGGAGAGGGGCGGGGTTTCCCGTCGGGGCATTCCGCCGCCGCGGGGTTCGGGGCCGCGGATCTGGCCGGCAAGTGCTGGGAGGACGATCCCGCTTTGGGCGCCGCCGCCTATGGTGCCGCGGGGCTGACCGCTTTCAGCCGCGTGCAGGCCGGCGAACATACGGCCGATCAGGCGCTGGCCGGTGCGCTGATCGGGATCAGCTTCGGCGCGGCCAGCTTTGGCATCGGCTCCGAAGGGGCCGCGATCAGCGTCGGCCTGCGCTTTTAGCGCAGAATGACGCGGGGCGCGTCGCTGTGCGGGCCGACCTCGCCGATGACGGCTGCATCCGCGAAACCGTGGCGCGCAAAGGCCGCCTGCACCGCCTCCAGCGCGTCCGGCGCGCAGGCGACCATCAGTCCACCGCTGGTCTGCGGATCGGTCAGCAGCGCGCGTTCGGCATCGCCGAAGCCCTGGGGCAGGGCCACGCCCTCGCTATAGCTGGCCCAGTTGCGGCCCGAGGCACCGGTGACATGGCCCGCAGCGATCAGATAGTCGATGCCCGGCAGGCGCGGCACGGCGGACCAGTCGATCATCAGATCGCAGCCCGATCCGCGCGCCATCTCCAGCCCGTGGCCGCCCAGACCAAAGCCGGTGACATCGGTCATCGCATGCACGCCCTCGATGGCGGCAAGGTCCGGGCCGGGGCGGTTCAGCTTGGTCGTGACCTCGATCATGCGGGCATAGCCCTGGGCATCCAGTTGACCCTTCTTCAGCGCCGCCGACATGACGCCCACGCCCAAGGGCTTGCCCAGCACCAGCAGATCGCCCGGCTGTGCTTCGGCGTTGCGCTTCAGCAGGGCAGGGTCGATCAGGCCCAGGGCGACCAGGCCATAGATCGGCTCGACCGAATCGATGGTGTGGCCGCCGGCGATGGGGATGCCCGCCTCGCGGCAGATCGAAGCGCCGCCATCCAGGATCGCCGCGATCGTCGCATGAGAGATCGCGTTGATCGGCATGCCCACCACCGCCAACGCCAGGATGGGCGTCGCGCCCATCGCATAGACGTCGCTGATGGCGTTGGTCGCCGCGATGCGACCGAAATCATGCGGATCGTCCACCACGGGCATGAAGAAGTCGGTCGTCGCCACCAGCGCCTGCCGGTCATTCAGCTTGTAGACGGCCGCATCGTCCGACGTTTCGATCCCCACCAGCAGTTCGGGGGGGACGGGCAGGGCGGCGCTGCCTCGCAGCAGGTTCGACAGGACGCCCGGTGCGATCTTGCAGCCGCAGCCGCCGCCATGGGCCAAGGATGTCAGGCGCGGTTCTTGCATGTCGGTGGCGGTCATGGGGACTCCTGTCGGTTGGACGCAGCATAGCGCAGCGGCGGGGATGTTCCAGCGCCTGGTGACCGCAATCTGCTTGCAGGCCAGCGGCACGGCGACTAGAACGGCTCAAATTTTCAGGCCGCCGGATCGGTGGCCCTTCTTTCTATGAGGACGATGATGCAGGTCAAGGAAACGCAGAACGACGGTCTTCAGCGCGGGTATCAGTTCACGCTGCCCGCAGCAGACCTGGCCAAAGCCGTCGACGCCAAGCTGAAAGAAGCTCAGCCGGAAGTCGAGATGAAGGGCTTTCGCAAGGGCAAGGTGCCCATGGCGATGCTGAAGAAGCAGTTCGGCCCGCGCATCCTGGGCGAGGCCATGCAGGACGCCATCGACGGCGCGCTGAAGGACCACCTGGAGAAGTCGGGCGACCGCCCCGCCGCCCAACCCAAGGTCGAGATGGAGAACGGCGAGACCTGGAAAGAGGGCAACGACGTCGTGGTTAACGTGACCTACGAGACGCTGCCCGCGATCCCCGAGGTCGACCTGACCGCGCTGTCGCTGGAAAAGCTGACCGTGCCCGCCGAGGACGCGGCCGTCACAGAGGCGCTGGAGAACCTGGCCAAGTCGTCGCAGTCCTTCGAGGACCGCAAGAAGGGCTCCAAGGCCAAGGACGGTGACCAGGTCACCATCGACTTCAAGGGTTTCGTCGACGGCGAGGCCTTCGAGGGCGGCGCGGCCGAGGACTATCCGCTGGTCCTGGGTTCGAACAGCTTCATCCCCGGCTTCGAAGACCAGCTGGTCGGCGTGAAGGCCGGTGACGAGGTCAAGGTCGAGGTCAAGTTCCCCGAGGAATACGGCGCACCGCACCTGGCCGGCAAGGACGCCACCTTCGAATGCACGGTCAAGGCGGTCAAGGCCCCGAAAGAGGCCGAGATCGACGACGAGCTGGCCAAGAAGTTCGGCGCCGACGACCTGGACGGTCTGAAGAAGCAGATCACCGAGCGTCTGGAGGCCGAGTATGCCGGCGCCGCCCGCGCCATCATGAAGCGTTCGCTGCTGGACCAGCTGGATGCGGCGGTCAAATTCGACCTGCCCAAGTCGCTGGTCGAGGCCGAGGCCGCCCAGATCGCGCACCAGCTGTGGCACGAGGAGAACCCCGAGGTTCAGGGCCACAACCACGATGCCATCGAGCCGACCGAAGAGCACAAGACCCTGGCCGAGCGCCGCGTGCGTCTTGGCCTGCTGCTGGCCGAGATCGGCCAGAAGGCCGAGGTGACCGTGACCGACCAGGAGATGACCCAAGCTGTGCTGCGCGCCGCCCGTCAGTATCCGGGCCAAGAGCGTCAGTTCTTCGAGTTCATCCAGCAGAACCAGGCCGCCCAGCAGCAGCTGCGCGCGCCGATCTTCGAGGATAAGGTCGTCGACCTGATCGCCGAAAAGGCCAAGGTCGAAGAGAAGACCGTGACCAAGGCAGAGCTGGAAAAGGCCGTCGAGGCGCTGGACGAGCTGTGATTTCGGTCCACTGACCGCGCAGGGGCCGCATCTTCGGATGCGGCCCTTTTGCGTTCGGGGCTTGATGGACGGGTCGGGCGCGACTAGGTGATCGCCATGACGACAAGCCTTCACCTGATGAAACTTTGCGTGGGTGCCGAAGGCCCCGATGAGCTTGCTGCGTGGCAGACCCGGTTCGGGTCCGGCCCGGCGCGGCACGTCACCCGCATGTGGCCCAAGCGCGAGGTGGAGCTGCTGGAAGGCGGGTCGATATTCTGGGTCTTCAAGGGCGTCATGATGGCCCGCCAGCGCATCCTGACCCTGGAACGGGTCGAGGGTGCCGACGGCATCCAGCGCTGCGGCATCGTGTTGGACCGCGACCTGGTTCGGGTTGCGGCCGTTCCGCGCCGTCCGTTCCAAGGCTGGCGTTATCTGGCCGCTGCGGATGCGCCACCGGACCTGCCCGCAGGCCGCGCGCTGGAAGAGGCCTTGCCCCCCGCCATCGCTGCCGCCTTGGCGGATATGGGCCTGCGCTGAGGCTTGACGGGATTGCGGCCAGCCGCTATCCGAACGAACGATGCGGGTGTAGCTCAATGGTAGAGCAGAAGCTTCCCAAGCTTACGACGAGGGTTCGATTCCCTTCACCCGCTCCACTTCCCGATCTGTATCTGATGCGCCATGGCGAGACGCTCTGGAACGTCGAGGGCCGCCTGCAGGGCCGCGGCGATTCCCCCTTGTCCGACTGCGGGATACGTCAGGCCGGATGGCTGGCGCATCTGACGCGCGGGATCGACGGCTTTCGCGTCTCCAGCCCGCTTGGACGGGCCGACCAGACGGCGCGGATCGTGTTCGGCGACAGGTTCCGGCATGATGCGCGCCTGTCCGAAATCTGCGTCGGCAATTTTGCTGGGCATCTGGAACGTGATCTTCGCGGCCGCTATCCCGACCTGTTCCGAGGTGGCGACTTGGCGTGGTACGACCGCTGCCCGGGCGGCGAAGGGTTCGCCGCACTGGAGGCACGGTGCCGTGCATTCCTGATGGACCTGACCGGCGCCACACTGGTCGTGACACATGGCATCACCCTGCGCATGCTGCGCTGTCTTGCGTTGGGCCAAGCCCCCGCACATCTGGCCCAAGGGGTGATTCACCAAGGTGGAATCCACATGATCCGCAACGGTGCGGAAACCGTCATGCGCCACGTGGATGATGTCTGATCTGCCCTTGCCAAGCGGTACCCAAATCGGTTTTATGCGCGGCGAGCGTGGCCCGTTAGCTCAGTGGTAGAGCGTCCCGTTTACACCGGGCCGGTCGGGAGTTCGAATCTCTCACGGGCCACCATGCATCATTTTCGACATCACGACAGCATTGCCCCGAAATGGGACATCAGCACGAGCATGTCGAAAAATGCCACTTTGACCATCGGAGCTGAACTGATGGAAAATGGCGGAGAGGGTGGGATTCGAACCCACGGAACCCTTGCAGGCTCAACGGTTTTCGAGACCGCCCCGTTCGACCACTCCGGCACCTCTCCGCGCTTCTTGGTGTGGTGACGCGGAATTAGAGGGGTGGGGGTTGAAGCGCAAGAGGGTTTGGACGAAAAAATCCCGACCGTCGAAATTTTTCGCGAAAGGTGCGGGACATGCTGACCATTCTGGGATTGCTTGCCGTTCTGGCACCTCCTGTACCGGCGGTGCCGCCGCCCGCGGACGTCCATCTGGTGCAGATGCAGCAGGACCCGGCCGACCGCATGTGGCGCACCCTGGACCTGGCCGCGCTGATGCCGATCCTGCAGGAGGAGGCCGTGACCGAGGCCGCCCGGATGGAGGGCGAGGGGCTGATCGCCGGGGGCGGCCTGCCATGGGCCCGCGTGGTCGCGCGAATCCACGACACCCCGCGGATGGAGGCGCTGTTCCGGGCGGGCGTCCGCGACGCCGCCGCGCGCATGGACCCGCAGCTGGTGGATCGGGCACTGGCCTTTCACGGGTCCGGCCTGGGCCAGCGGGTCATCCGCCTGGAGGGGTCCGCGCGGCGCGCCCTGCTGGAGGACGGGGTGGAGGATCAGGCCCGGGCGGACTTTGCCCGCGCCCTTCGCAATGGTGATCCGCGTGCGGAACAGATCGTCCAGTTGATCGACGGGGCAGACCTGATCGCACCCAATGTCGCGGGTGGCCTGAACGCGGCCATCGCCTTTTCCCGCGGCTATGCCGATGGGGGCGGGTTCGACATGGCCCCGGATCAGCAGCAGCTGATGGCCGATGCCTGGGCGCAGCGCGACCAGATCGAGGCCGAGGCGACGGTCTGGCTTCAGGGTTTCCTGATGCTGGCCTATGGCCCGCTGAGCGACGCCGAACTGGCCGATTACGCCCAGCACGCCGCATCGGCCGAGGGGCAGGCGCTGTCGCAGCTGCTGTTTGCGGGGTTCGACCGGGTTTTCGGGCAGACCTCATATGACATGGGCATGGCCGCGGCCCTACGCGGTCAGGGCCAACAGCTGTGATCGTCGTCGTCGGCGCATTGGCGCAGCCGCAGCTGGGCGCCGTGCTGGGCCTTGAAGGAACGCTGGTCGAGGTGCCGGGCGTCCTGACCGGCGGCCACCGGGCGGGGGTCGTGCTTGACGGCTGGCCTGCGCTGCTGCCTGCGCCGGGGACAATTCCGGGGTTGGCCATACAGCCGACGCCGCAGCTGGCGCGCTATGCCGCGGTGATGGGCCTGACGGTGCAGGAGGTGGGCGGGATGCAGGTCATGGGCATCGGACCCGGACCCGCCGCGGATCACGCGCCGATCGTCGACCGTGACGCGATCGCCGCCGAAATTGCGGACCAGATCCTGCAGGCACCGGCCGGGACCGGGGCAGACCTGCTGGCATGGCGGCTGCCGATGATGGGGATCTGGGCGGGCAGCCGGCTGCGTGCCCGCGCATCGGCGCCGTCAGGGCAGGGGATCGTCCCGCAGCGTCCCGCGGATGCGTTGCGCGTTCAGCAGCGCAGTCAGCCGTTCTTGGGGTTCTTCGGGGTCGAACGGCAGGTGCTGACCCATGCCCTGCATCAGGGCGGCCAGACCGCCCCCATGACCCGCGAGGCGTTCCTGTCGGGCGATGCTGCGGTCATCCTGCCTTGGGACCCGGTCCGCGACCGCGTTCTGGTGATCGAGCAGTTCCGCATGGCCCCCGCCCTTCGCGGCGATCCGCAGCCATGGCTGCTGGAGCCGGTCGCGGGTCGCGTGGACGCCGGTGAGACCCCCGACGCCGCGATCCTGCGCGAGGCGCAGGAGGAAGCGGGGCTGCAGGTCACGCGGCTGATCCCGGCCTTCAACGCCTATCCCAGCCCCGGCGCGCTGTGCGAGTTTCTGTATCACTATATCGGCATCGCGGACTTGCCGGACGGCTGCGCCGGTGTCCACGGGCTGGATTCCGAGGCGGAGGATATTCGCGGCCACCTGATGGACCGCGAAACGCTGTCCGCGCTGGTGGATGCGGGACAGATCGCCAACGGGCCGCTGGCCACCCTGTCCCTGTGGCTGGACGCGCGGCGGGACCGGCTGCGGGCGCAGGTCTGAGGGGCAGGGCGGGGTTGCCCCTCCAACCCGGGGGCGTATAGGTAAATGGAAAGTCCTGCACCTGTGAACAAAGGGTCGATCGCCATGCGAATCTATTCTGATCTGGCCGACGCGATCGGCAACACCCCGTTGATCCGCCTGAACCGCGCCAGCGAGGAGACCGGCTGCGAGATCCTCGGCAAGGCCGAATTCATGAATCCCGGCCAGTCGGTCAAGGACCGCGCGGCGCTGTACATCATCAAGGATGCGGTCGCGCGCGGCGCGCTGCGCCCCGGCGGCACCATCGTCGAGGGGACGGCCGGCAATACCGGCATCGGCCTGGCGCTGGTCGGCGCATCGATGGGGTTCAAGTCGGTGATCGTCATCCCCGAGACCCAAAGCCAGGAAAAGAAGGACATGCTGCGGCTGGCCGGCGCGACCCTGGTCGAGGTTCCAGCCGCCCCGTACAAGAACCCCAACAACTATGTCCGATATTCCGGCCGTCTGGCCGAAGCGCTGGCGCGCACCGAGCCGAACGGGGCCATCTGGGCCAATCAATTCGACAACGTGGCCAACCGCCAGGCCCATGTCGAGACGACCGGACCCGAGATCTGGGACCAGACCGACGGCAAGGTCGACGGGTTCATCTGCGCGGTGGGCTCCGGCGGCACGCTGGCGGGCGTCGCGGACGCGCTCCAGCCCAAGGGCGTCAAGATCGGCCTTGCCGATCCCGAAGGCGCGGCCCTGCATTCGTTCTACACCACCGGAGAGTTCGACAGCCCCGGCAGTTCGATCACCGAAGGCATCGGCCAGGGCCGCATCACGGCCAACCTGGAGGGGTTCACCCCCGATTACAGCTGGCGCATCCCCGACGAGGAAGCGCTGCCCATCGTCTTTGATCTGCTGAAGGACGAGGGTCTGTGCCTGGGCGGATCGTCCGGCATCAACATCGCGGGCGCCATCCGCATGGCGCGCGAGATGGGGCCGGGCCACACGATCGTCACCATCCTGTGCGATTACGGAACCCGCTATCAGACAAAGCTGTTCAACCCCGACTTTCTGCGCGCCAAGGGCCTTCCCGTACCGGAATGGCTGACCCGTCCGGCGCCGGATCTGCCGCAGGTATACGAAGACTGAAAGGTTTCATGCGACATCTGATTGCAACGTTCCTGGTGGCGCTGCTGGCCCTGACAGCCGCGCCCGCCATCGCCCAATCCGTAAACTATGACACCTGGAACCAGGTCGCCGAACGCGCCGAGGCGCTGACCGCGAACCCCCAGGCCACCAACGAGGAGCTGGCCCGCACACGGGCGCGGATCGTCGACTGGCGGGATCGGCTGCAGGAGGGTCAGAACGCCAACGGCGACCGCATCGCCACCCTGCGCAACCAGATCGAGGCCCTTGGCCCCGCGCCCGCAGAAGGCGCGACCGAGGACGAGGAGGTCGCAAACCGGCGGACCGAGCTGAATCAGCAGCTGTCCACCGCCCAGGCCCCCCGCATCGCCGCGACCGAGGCCACCAGCCGTGCCAACTCCATCATCGGCCAGATCGACGAGATCGTGCGGCAACGTCAGGCGCTGGAATTGGCCAAGCAGACGCCGTCGCCGGTTCTGCCCGCATCGTGGGCCGCGGCGGCGACGGACGGCCTTGCGCTGCTGGAGGGTGTCGGAGGAGAGGTGTCGGGCCAGGACGCCACGCCCGAAATCTGGGCCGACCTGCGTCCGCGGCTGCCCTACGTAGCGGGATACCTGATCGCGGCGCTGCTGATCCTGACCTATGGCCGGGCATGGATTGTGGCACTGCCCACCCGCCTGTCCAGCCGGGCGTCGGAATATTCCAAGGCGGTGCTGGCCTTCGTCGTGTCCCTTGGCCAGATCGCCGTGCCGATGGCGGGTGTCTATCTGGGCATCAGCGCCATCCAGGCCACCGGTCTGCCCGGACCCTGGACGACGCCGTTCCTGAACGCGCTGCCGGTGGCGGCGGTGATCCTGTTCGGCGGGATCTGGATGGCCCGTGCGCTGTTCCCGCGCACCGCCATCGCCTATACCTCACTGCAGATGACCGAGGAGGCTCGCGTCTCGGCAGGTCGCATGGTCCAGACGCTGGCCCTGCTGATGGCCATCCACCACATCCTGTCGCGCGCCATGCTGCCGCTATCTGGCCTATATGAACAGGGCGAGGCGCAGGTCGGCCGTGTCCCCGTTCAGTTCAGAGAGGCGTCGGCCGGCGTCTGGCACCTTGTGCTGATCGTGCTGGCCGCGCTGGCGATGTTCCGGCTTGGCAACATCCTGCGGCGGCTGACGCGCGATGCCGTGACGCAGGACCTGTCCTATCGCCACTGGATCGCGGCCTGGGCGGGGCGTCTGACGCGCATCATCGCGCCGATCGCAGTGCTGCTGACGGCGGCCGGTTTCGTCAACCTGGGCAACCTTCTGGTCTGGCCGTGGCTGTTCTCGCTGGCGCTGGTGGGGCTGCTGATCCTGCTGCAGGACTTCACCGCCGACCTGTTCAACATGATGCAGCGCGGGGCCGAAGGCGCCCGCGAGGGGCTGGCCCCGCTGCTGACCGGGTTCGGCCTGGTCCTGGCGTCCATCCCGATCTTCCTGATCATCTGGGGGTCGTCCGGCGCCGAACTTGCCGAATACTGGGTCCGGTTCCGCCAGGGCATCAGCCTGGGCGGGGTGAACCTATCGCCGGGCGCGATCCTGACCTTCCTGATCATCTTCGCCATCGGCTATGCGCTGACGCGCGGAGTGCAGGGGATGCTGCGCACCTCGATCCTGCCCAAGACGCGGCTGGATGCGGGCGGACAGAACGCCGTGGTGTCGGGCCTGGGCTATGTCGGGCTCTTCCTAGCGGCGCTGTTGGCCATCACCTCGGCCGGGATCGACATGTCGTCCTTTGCGATCGTCGCGGGTGCCCTGTCGGTCGGTATCGGTTTCGGCCTGCAGAACATCGTGTCGAACTTCGTCAGCGGGATCATCCTGCTGATCGAACGTCCGGTCAGCGTCGGCGATTGGATCAGCGCCGGCGGCCAGCAGGGCATCGTCAAGAAGATCTCGGTCCGCGCCACCTTGGTCGAGACCTTCGACAAGACCGAGGTGATCGTCCCGAACAGCGACCTGATCAGCCAGCCGGTGACCAACTGGACGCGTCACAACAAGGTCGGCCGGATCATCATCCCCGTCGGCGTTGCCTATGGCAGCGACACGAAGAAGGTCGAGAATGTCCTGCGCGAGATCGTCGAGGATCACCCGTTGGTCTCCATCGACCCGGCACCGGCGATCCTGTTCCGGGGCCTTGGGGCAGATGCCCTGAACTTCGAGATCCGGGCGATCCTGGCGGATGTCGGCACGGGGCTGGGCGTGACGTCGGACCTGCTGCATTCCATCGTCGAGCGCTTTGGCGCAGAGGGGATCGAGATCCCCTTCGCCCAACGCGACATCTGGCTGCGCAACCCCGAGGCGCTGCCCGGTCAGTCGCACGGGCCCGCGTCGCGAAACGCGCAGCCGGGTGCCCTGACGGCACCCACGACCGTCAGCCCCGAACTGACCCGCGATGACGCCGATGAGGCGCCGGGCCTGCCGGACGACGGCGACAGCCGCTGATCGACCCTCCGGGGCATGGGGCCAGGCGCCGCATGCCCCGGATCAGGCCGCCATCCGGTCGGATTGGACGTCGTTGTCACCGTCGTCGGGCAACCCTTCTCGCGACAGCATCACGGCAACGCCCCGCAGCCAGGGGATATGGGCGCAGATGATCATCAGCGCGACCATGATCGGAACCGCCAGGAACATCCCCGGCACCCCCCAGATCGCCCCCCAGAAGGCAAGCGACAGAATGATGCCGAAACTGGACAGCCGCAGCGTCTGGCCCAGCAGCATCGGATCGATGATGTTCCCGATCAGGAACTGTGTGACCGCGCACAGCACGCCCACGATCACCGTGGCCGTCGGATCGCCGGTCAGCACGAAGGCCAGAAGGACCGCGATCAGCGTCGCGATGATCGACCCGACCGACGGGATGAAGTTCAGGACAAAGGTCAGCAGGGCCACCGCGGTGGCCAGTTCCAGCCCCATCGTCCAGAAGATCAGCCAGACGATCGAGGCCGTGACCGCGCTGACCCCGGTCTTGACCACAAGATAGCGGTTCACGCGGTGCATGATGGACGCGATGATGCGGCGGATTTGGCGCGCATGGTCCGCGTCGTTTGCCAGACGCTCGATCTTCAGCGGGAACCACACCTGTTCGGCGAACATGAAGCCCACGAACAGGATCACCAGCACGCTGCCCGACAACAGCCCGGACGCCTGTCCCGCCAGCGACCGGATCCAGCCGGTGATGTTGAAGTTGGTCAGCGCCGTGATGATGCGTTCCTGTGCCTCGGGGCCAAGACGCTCGGTCAGGGCGGGCAGGGCGGCCTGCGCCCGTTCGGCATAGCTGATCGCCAGGAACACCACCTCGTTCACCTGTGCGACGATGGTGGTCGACACCCACAGCAGTCCAAGCGCGATCCCGATCAGTGCCAGCGTGGTCGCCAACCAGTTCGGCACCCGAAGGCGGGTCGAGATGGCGTGGATCGCATCCGAGGTCAGCGAGAACAGGATGATCGCGATCGCCAGAGAGATCAGGATGAACTTGGCCTGCACCAGCATGAACATCAGCAGCGAGAATGCGATCAGCCCCAGAAACCCGGTCTGCAGGCGCTCTCTCAGCACGGTCTCGTTCGAATGGTCCAAATGACGCCCCTGCGGATCGGAAAAACCCGACCCCGGCGGCCGGGGTCGGGTCGATGATGTCAGTCCTGCGCGGGCGCGGTCTGGCCGGGATCGCCCTCGTCCAGGTCGACCGCGTCGCCCTGTTCTGCGATCCGCGCGACCGAGACGACGACCTCTCCGGCGGCGGTGTTGAAGACCCGCACCCCGCCCGCGCTGCGCGAGCGGAAGCTGATGCCCTGCACCGGGACCCGGATCGACTGTCCGGTCGATGTCGCCAGCATGATCTGATCAAAGCTTTCGACCGGGAAGCTGGCGACCAGCGGGCCGCCCCGCATGGCGCGGTCCATCGCCATCACGCCCTGGCCCCCACGGCCACGGACCGGATAGTCGTGGCTGCTGCTGATCTTGCCCGATCCCTTGGCGGTGATGGTCAGGATCAGGTCCTCGGCCGCCGACATCTCGATGTAGCGTTCCTGGGTGACGGTGCCCTCGGGGGTGTCGTCATCCTCGTCCGCTTCGGCGCCGTCGTCCAACGCACCGGCAACCGCACGGCGCATCTTCAGATAGGCAACGCGTTCGGACGGGTCCGCCTCGAAATGGCGGATGACCGACATGCTGACGACCTTGTCGCCCTCGGCCAGACGGATGCCCCGGACGCCGGTGGAATCGCGGCCCTTGAAGACCCGCACCGCCGTGGTCGGAAAGCGGATCGCGCGGCCTTGTGCGGTGACCAGCATCACGTCATCCTGCTCGGTCGCCATCCGCACGTTCACCAGCGTGACGCCCTCGGGCAGCTTCATCGCGATCTTGCCGTTCGCGCGCACGCTGCCGAAATCGGACAGCGCGTTGCGACGCACGTCGCCGTCATCCGTGGCAAAGACCACCTGATAGTTGTCCCATTCCGTCTCCGGCGCATCCATCGGCAGCAGCGCCGCGATGCTGACGCCCGCGCCGATGGGCAGGATGTTGACCATCGCCTTGCCCTTGGAGGTGCGGCCCGCCAGCGGCAGGCGCCAGGTCTTCATCCGATAGACCATGCCGTCGGTCGTGAAGAACAGCAGCTCGGTATGGGTGTTGGCCACGAACAGCGTGGTGACCACGTCGTCTTCCTTGGTGGCCATGCTGGACAGACCCTTGCCGCCGCGCCGCTGCGCGCGGAATTCGGCCAGCGCGGTCCGCTTGATGTAGCCGCCAGAGGTGATGGTGACGACCATGTCCTCGCGCTCGATCAGGTCCTCGTCCATCATGTCGCCGGACCAGTCGACGATCTCGGTGCGGCGCGGCACGGCGAACAGGCCGCGGACCTCGCGCAGCTCGTCCGCGATGATCGCCATGATCCGTTCGCGCGACGCCAGGATCGCCAGATAGTCGCGGATGCTGTCGGCCAGCGACTGCAGCTCGTCCGTGATTTCCTTGACGCCCAGCTGGGTCAGACGCTGCAGGCGCAGCTCCAGGATGGCGCGGGCCTGCGTCTCCGACAGGTTGTAGGTCCCGTCCTCGTTCACCGGATGCAGCGGATCGTCGATCAGGCGCAGGTATTCGACGATGTCATGGGCTGGCCAGCGCCGCTCCATCAGCTTCTCGCGGGCCTCGGCGGCATCGGCGCTGCCACGGATGGTGGCCACGACCTCGTCGACATTGCTGACCGCGACGGCCAGGCCGCACAGCACATGGCTGCGTTCGCGTGCGCGGCGCAGCTCGTAGGCGGTGCGGCGGGCGACGACCTCCTCGCGGAAGCTGATGAAGTAGGTCAGGAAGTCGCGCAGCGCCAGCTGTTCGGGCTTGCCGCCGTTCAGCGCCAGCATGTTGCAGCCAAAAGTCGTCTGCAGCTGGGTAAAGCGGAACAGCTGGTTCAGCACCACGTCGGGTGTCGCATCACGCTTCAGTTCGACCACGACGCGCACGCCATGGCGGTCGGATTCGTCCTGGACGGTGGCGATGCCCTCGACCTTCTTCTCCTTGGCCAGTTCGGCAATCCGCTCGATCAGGGTCGATTTGTTCACCTGATACGGGATCTCGTCGATGACGATGGCAAAGCGGTCCTTGCGCGGTTCCTCGATATGGGTCCTGGCGCGGATCATGACGCTGCCGCGACCTTCCAGATAGGCCTTGCGCGCCCCGGACCGGCCCAGGATCGTGGCGCCCGTGGGAAAGTCGGGGCCCGGGATGATCTCCAGCAGGCGCTCGGTGGGCAGGTCGGGATCGGCGATCAGCTCCAGCGTGGCGTCGATGACCTCGCCCAGGTTGTGCGGCGGGATGTTGGTCGCCATGCCGACGGCAATGCCGCCCGCGCCGTTGACCAGCATGTTCGGGAACCGCGCCGGAAGGACGGTCGGCTCGCGGTCCTTGCCGTCATAGTTGTCCTGGAAATCGACGGTGTCCTTGTCGATGTCCATCAGCAGGAAGTTGGCGGGCTTGTCCATCCGCACTTCGGTATAGCGCATGGCCGCGGCCGGATCGCCGTCCATCGACCCGAAGTTGCCCTGGCCGTCCAGCAGTGGCAGCGACATCGAGAACGTCTGCGCCATCCGCACCAGCGCATCATAGATCGCGCTGTCGCCATGGGGGTGATACTTGCCCATCACGTCGCCCACGGACCGCGCGGACTTGCGATAGGGCTTATCGGCGGTGTTGCCGCTTTCGTCCATCGCATAGAGGATGCGGCGGTGAACCGGCTTCAGACCGTCGCGCAGGTCGGGGATCGCCCGACTGACGATCACCGACATGGCATAGTCCAGATACGAGGTCCGCATCTCGGCGCTGATGTCGATCATGGGGCCGTCGTGATGCATCACCACGCGGCCCGCAGCACCGTCTTCGGGGGTTTCGGGCAGATCGTCTTCTGGGGTGTCGGCCACGGGTATTCCTCAACATCTAGTTGGGGTTCGGTATAGCCGAGCCTGCCGCAGGGGGCAATCGCGCCCCGCCCCCAAGGTCAGGAAATCACGCCTTGCGGGGACCTCAGGCGCCCTTGCGGGCGGCCACTGCCCACAGGCCCGCCAGACCCGCCGACAGGATCGCGTTCCATCCTGCCATCGACACCCCCATGAACTGCCACGCGATCTCGTCGCAGCGGACCACGGGGGCGGATTGCAGGCGGGCCATCAGGTCCTGCGTGGTCATCCGCGACAGATCGCCCACGCCGCCCGAACAATGCGCCGGTCCGGCCCACCAGGTCATCTCGACCCCGACGTGATAGATCGCAAGCCCCATCGCCGCACCCGCCGCGATCATCCCCAGAACCGCCAGCGCCCGCACCCGGCCGGTCAGCCAGATCAGCGCCGCGATGCCCGCCGCCGCCACATGCGGCCAGCGCTGCAGGATGCACAGCTCGCACGGGGCATAGCCCGCCGCCTGGAAGCCAAGCGCCGCGATCAGCAGCAGCGCGGACCCCGCGCCCGCCAGAAGGGAAAGCCTGATGCCCGTCACAGGTACCTCACCGCCGCAAAGCCGCCGATCAGGCAGGCCATGAAGATGGAGAACATCAGCCCAAGCCGACGTTCGATGAAATCGCGAATCGGCGGACCGAACCGCCACAGCAGCCCGGCCACGACATAGAACCGCCCCGCGCGGCCGATGATGCTGGTCAGCACGAACAGGGGCAACGAAAAGCCCACGGCGCCGGAAAAGATGGTGATGACCTTGAACGGAAAGGGCGTCAGCGCCGCGACCAGCACCGCCCAACCGCCGAACTCGGCAAAGCGCGCGGCCAGGTCGTCGAACGCGGCCTCCTTGCCGTACATGGTCAGGACCCACATGCCGACGCTGTCCATCAGGATCGCGCCGATCGCGTATCCCAGCAGCGCGCCCAGAACCGACCCCGCCGTGGCGATGAAGGCGATGGCCCAGGCCCGCGCCCGCTGCGCCAGCACCATCGGGATCATCAGCACGTCGGGCGGGATCGGAAAGACCGAACTTTCGATGAAGCTGACTGTGAACAGCGACGCGTTCGCGTGGCGATGGGACGCTAGCCCCATGGTCCAGTCGTATAGCCTGCGCAGCATGTCCGCCCCTTTGTCGCGTGCCCCGTGCATCCCCCCGCAGGGCCGTCGCGTCAAGCGCCTTGCACGCCCGTCGCGGCGCTGTGATGGTTGGCGGGAACCCCCGGCGGGGCGGGGCGTTCGGGGCGACAGCCAGCAGGGGGACCAGGGCATGCAGTGGCGCGGACGACGGGGCAGCGGAAATGTCGAGGATCGGCGGAGCATGGGCCGCGCCGGGGTCGGCGGATTGGGCGTGGCGGGCACGCTGGTGGTTCTGGCGGTCGGCTACTTCTTCGGGATCGACGTGACGCCGCTGGTCCAGGGTCTGGATCAGGGCGGCGGGCAGCCCGCCGAACTGAGCCAGCGCGACCAGGAATGGGGCGAATTCGTCAGCGTGGTTCTGGCCGACACCGAAGAGGTCTGGCAGCCCGTGCTGCAGCAGCAGGCGGGCGTCGCCTATCAGGACCCGACCCTCGTCCTGTTCAGCGGCGTGGTGCGGTCGGCCTGCGGTGGTGCGTCGTCGGCCATGGGTCCGTTCTACTGCCCCGGCGATCAGCGCGTCTATCTGGACACCGACTTCTTCGACATGATGGCGGATCGCATGGGCGCGGGGGGCGATTTCGCCGCAGCCTATGTCATTGCGCACGAGGTGGGGCATCACGTCCAGAACCTGACCGGCACCCTTGGCGCCGCGCAGCAGCCGGGCCTTTCGGAGACGCAGGCCAACCAGTTGTCCGTCGCGACCGAGTTGCAGGCTGACTGCTATGCCGGCATCTGGGCGCGCCAGGCGCAGGAACGTTTCGGCACCCTGGACGTTGGCGATATGGACGAGGC
This sequence comes from Paracoccus haeundaensis, assembly GCF_006239215.1. Lineage (NCBI taxonomy): Bacteria > Pseudomonadati > Pseudomonadota > Alphaproteobacteria > Rhodobacterales > Paracoccaceae > Paracoccus > Paracoccus haeundaensis. The sequence continues at coordinate 66,742 of NZ_VDDC01000015.1, read as the reverse complement.
GATGCGCGCAGCAGAGGCCGTCGGCGATGACGTGATCCAGGCCAGTGCGGGCCGGACCCCCATGCCCGACAGCTTCACCCACGGCAGCGCGGCGCAGCGTCAGGAATGGCTGATGCGCGGGTTCGACTCGGGCGACATGAGACAATGTAACACGTTCGGTGCCGGGGCCCTGTGATCCCGACACCAAACAGACCGGAGGAAATGATGACCCTGATTCTGACTTTCGCGGGCCTTCTGACCGCTTTCGCCATCACCTTGGCATTGGGTGCGCCCAAGCCCCGTCCGGTCGCCATTCGCGATCGCGACTGACCGTCAGCGGGGCAGGCGGTGCGGGCGTTGGTCCTGCGTGGCCCAGTCCGGCCACCAGCCCAGCTTTTCCAAAGCCAGCAGCGCAAGCCCGATCGCGATCACGGCGATCACCAGCTTGACCATCTTGGCACTGGGAGGGTTGCGCGCCCATTTTGCCGCACGCAGCAGCCATATCATGTTCATCGCGCGTCCTGCCTGTTAAATCGGTGCCGAATCGAAACAGACGCCGCGACGAAACTCAAGAGCGATAGCCCGTGCCGAACCACCGCGACAGCCGCAACCTTCCTTACAGTGCCCGCCAGATGTACGATCTGGTGGCCGACATCGAAAGCTATCCGCAATTCCTGCCCTGGAACAGCGCGGCCCGCATCCGGACGCGCACCACCCGCCCCGACGGCGCGGAGGAGATCGCCGCCGATCTGGTCATCAGCTTCAAGGTCTTTCGCGAACGCTTTGGAAGCCGGGTCGTCCTGTGGCCCGAGCAGGACGGCGTCTGGAAGATCGACACGGAATATCTGGACGGCCCGTTCAAGTACATGCGCAGCGGCTGGTCCTTCAAGGATCGCCCGGAAGGGGGCTGTCATGTCGAGTTCTTCGTCGATTTCGAATTCAAGAACGCGATCCTGCAACGCCTGATCGGCGTCGTCTTCCACGAGGCGATGTCCCGCATCGTCCGCGCTTTCGAGGATCGGGCCCGCAAGTTGTATGGATGACAAGGAAAAAGGCCGCCCGGTGGGGCGGCCTTCGTCATTCAGCTCAGCGCCGCGTTCAGCGCTTCTGCCTTGTCGGTGCGTTCCCAGCTGAACGCGGTCGCCCCGTTCAGCGCATAGGGTTCGCGACCGAAATGGCCATAGCTGGCCGTTGGGCGATAGATCGGATGCAGCAGGTCCAGTTCGCGGATGATCGCGAACGGGCGCAGGTCGAACACCTCGCGCACAGCCGCGACGATCCGGTCGACCGGCACGGTTTCGGTCCCGAAGCAGTTCAGGCTGATCGAGGTGGGCTCGGCCACGCCGATCGCATAGCTGACCTGGATCTCGCAGCGCTTGGCCAGACCGGCCGCCACGATGTTCTTGGCAACCCAACGGCCGGCATAGGCCGCCGAGCGGTCGACCTTGGACGGATCCTTGCCCGAGAACGCGCCGCCGCCATGACGGGCCATGCCGCCATAGCTGTCGACGATGATCTTGCGCCCGGTCAAGCCGCAATCGCCGACGGGACCACCGATGACGAACTTGCCGGTGGGGTTGATGAAGAACTTGGTCGCATCCGACAGCCATTCCGCAGGCAGGACCGGGCGGATGATCTCTTCGATCACCGCCTCGCGCAGGTCGGCCAGGCTGATCTCGGGGTTGTGCTGGGTGGACAGCACGACCGCGTCGATCCCCTCGGGGCGGCCGTCGGCGTCATAGCGCAGCGTCAGCTGCGATTTGGCATCCGGGCGCAGCCAGGGCAGGGTGCCGTCGCGTCGCACCGCCGCCTGGCGTTCGACCAGGCGATGGGCATAGGTGATCGCAGCGGGCATCAGCACGTCGGTCTCGTCGCTGGCATAGCCGAACATCAGGCCTTGGTCGCCTGCGCCCTGCTCCTCAAGGCTGGCGCGGTCGACGCCCTGGTTGATCTCGGGCGACTGCTTGCCGATGATGTTGATGACCGAACAGGTTGCCCCGTCAAAGCCCACATCCGATGAATTATAGCCGATGTCGGTGATCACACCGCGCACGATGGATTCCAGATCCACCCAGGCACTGGTGGTGATCTCTCCCGAGATGATGGCGACGCCGGTCTTGACCATGGTCTCGCACGCCACGCGGGCGCGCGCGTCCTCGGCCAGGATGGCGTCCAGGATCGCGTCCGAAATCTGGTCGGCGATCTTGTCGGGATGGCCCTCGGACACGGATTCCGAGGTGAAGGTCGAGTATTCTGTCATGACATCAATACCGGTAATGGTCGGATTTGAAGGGGCCCTCCGGCGTCACGCCGATATAGGCGGCCTGTTCGGACGACAGCACGGACAGCTTGGCACCGATCTTGTCCAGGTGCAGCCGCGCGACCTTTTCGTCCAGCGCCTTGGGCAGGATGTAGACGCCGGGCTTGTAGTCGTCGCCCTTGGTCCACAGCTCGATCTGCGCCAGCACCTGGTTGGTGAAGCTGGCCGACATCACGAAGGACGGGTGGCCCGTGGCATTGCCCAGGTTCAGCAGGCGCCCCTGCGACAGCAGGATGATGCGATTGCCCGAAGGCATCTCAATCATGTCCACCTGGTCCTTGATATTGGTCCATTTGTGGTTGCGCAGCGCCGCGACCTGGATCTCGTTGTCGAAATGGCCGATGTTGCCGACGATCGCCATGTCCTTCATGGCGCGCATGTGCTCCAGCCGGATCACGTCGCGGTTGCCGGTGGTGGTGATGAAGATGTCGGCGCTGTCGGCCACATCCTCCAGGGTCACGACCTCGAACCCGTCCATCGCGGCCTGCAGCGCGCAGATCGGATCGACCTCGGTCACCTTCACGCGGGCGCCGGCGCCCTGAAGGCTGGCGGCCGAGCCCTTGCCCACGTCGCCATAGCCGCAGACGACGGCGACCTTGCCCGCCATCATCACGTCGGTGGCACGGCGGATGCCGTCGACCAGGGATTCCTTGCAGCCGTACTTGTTGTCGAACTTCGACTTGGTCACGCTGTCGTTCACGTTGATCGCGGGGAAGGGCAGCTGGCCGTTCTTCTGCAGGTCGTACAGGCGGTGGACGCCGGTTGTCGTCTCCTCGGACACGCCGACAATCTGGTCGCGCATCTTCGTGAACCAGCCGGGCGACTGCGCCAGACGCTTGGCGATCTGCGCCTTGATGACGGTCTCCTCGTCCGACTGCGGCACGGGGATCACGTCCTCGCCGGCCTCGGCGCGGGCGCCCAGCAGGATGTACAGCGTCGCATCGCCGCCATCATCCAGGATCAGGTTCGGTCCCGCGGGGAACTGGAACGAGCGATCAAGGTAATCCCAATGCTCGGCCAGGCTCTGCCCCTTGATGGCGAAGACCGGGACACCCGCGGCGGCGATGGCGGCAGCGGCGTGATCCTGGGTCGAATAGATGTTGCAGGACGCCCAACGGACATCCGCGCCCAGATGGGTCAGCGTCTCGATCAGGACGGCGGTCTGGATGGTCATGTGCAGGCTGCCGACGATCCGGGCGCCCGCCAGCGGCTTGGCCTCGCCGTATTCGGAACGCAGCGCCATCAGGCCGGGCATTTCCGTCTCGGCGATGTCCAGTTCCTTGCGGCCGTATTCGGCCAGCGCAATGTCCTTGATGATGTAATCGGTCACGGCTGCTCTCTTCGGTCATTCACAGGTTGCAACCGGGATACCGCAAGCACCATGGGTCCGAAAGGGGCTAATCCGTCACATGCCGGCCATATGGGGCTGGCTGCTGCGCGCCATCCGATGCACGAAATCATGCGTCAGATGCTTGGCGGTGGTCAGGGAATCGCGCTCTTCGGTCCAATCCTTCAGGCGGCCGTCCAGAACCAGCCGCGCAAGCCCCACCACATAGCAGCGCGCGGACAGGGCCAGCATCGCGATATCCTCGCGCGGGTGCAGGCGACCGGTATCGCGGGCCCGCGCCAGCATGCGCAGCGTCAGATCGGCGATGCTGTCGGTATAGCGCCGCAGGATGGGTTCGTGCCGCGCGTTGGTCAGATCGCAGTCCTGCAGCAGCCTGAACTGCGCGGGATAGCGGCAGGCCCAATCCAGATAGGTGTCGCCCAGGCTCAGGAACTGCGCGACGGGGTCGTCGGGATCGACGCGGACCACCGCGCGGGTGCAGCTGTCGATCAGCACGACCAGCGCCTGTTCGACGCTGGCCACCAGCAGGGCGCGTTCATCGGCGAACAAGGCACGGACCCGTTCGACGGGTTCGTCGACGGCTTCGGCAATATCGGCAATCGTGGGGGGCTGGCGGCGTTGGTCCAGGACAAGCGTCATCGCGGCACTGATGGCGCGGTCGTGCAGACCCCTGGGGTCACGGCGTTCCGACAGGTGTTTCATCACGATGCAATCCGATCCGTTGCGGGGTGGGCCAAACGAAAACAGATGACTTGAATGTGATTTAGGGCCAGAATGCCCCAGAAAAGCAGCCGTGGAATCTATGTAGCAACCAAATTTGTGCATCTTAAACGGGTGCGCAATTCGGATAAGACAATCATAGCACGAAGTGTCGCCTTGGCGACATATCTAAATGGACAGGTCCGCGTGCCGGGGGGCACGCGGACCTGTGATTTCAGCAACCTTGCGGTGGATGCGTATCAGGCGCCGGACCGTGCGACGCGCTTGCGTTCGTGCGGATCCAGGTGCCGCTTGCGCAGGCGGATGTTCTTGGGCGTGACCTCGACCAGCTCGTCGTCGTTGATATAGGCGATCGCCTCTTCCAGCGACTGGCGGACCGGGGGCGTCAGGCGGACGGCCTCGTCTGTGCCGGAGGCACGGACGTTGGTCAGCTGCTTGCCCTTCAGCGGGTTCACCTCAAGGTCGTTGTCCCGGCTGTGTTCGCCGATGATCATGCCCTGGTACAGCTCTTCCTGCGCGCCGATGAAGAACTTGCCGCGATCTTCCAGCTTCCACAGCGCATAGGATACGGACACGCCGTTCTCCATGCTGATCAGCACGCCCTGGCGACGGCCCTGGATGGCACCCTTGTGCGGCGCCCAACCGTGGAAGATGCGGTTCAGCACGCCGTTGCCGCGCGTATCGGTCATGAACTCGCCTTGATAGCCGATCAGGCCACGCGACGGGACATGGGCCACGATGCGCGTCTTGCCGACGCCGGCGGGACGCATCTCGACCAGGTCGCCCTTGCGGTCGCCGGTCAGCTTCTCGATCACCACGCCGGTGTATTCGTCATCGACGTCGATGATGACTTCTTCGATCGGCTCAAGGCGCTGGCCGTCCTCTTCCTTGTAGATCACGCGCGGGCGGCTGATCGACAGCTCGAACCCTTCACGGCGCATGTTCTCGATTAGGACGCCCATCTGCAGTTCGCCGCGACCCGAGACAACGAAGGCCTCGCCGCCGGGGGTGTCCTCGACCTTGATGGCGACGTTGATCTCGGCTTCCTTCATCAGTCGCTCGCGGATCACGCGGCTCTGGACCTTCTTGCCGTCCTTGCCGGCCAGCGGGCTGTCGTTGATGCCGAAGGTGACGCTGATGGTCGGGGGATCGATCGGCTGCGAGGGCAGGGCCTCCATCACGTCCGGGTGGCACAGCGTGTCGGCCACGGTGGCCTTGGCCATGCCCGCGATCGTCACGATGTCACCGGCCTCGGCCACGTCGATCGGGGTCTGTGTTAGGCCGCGGAACGCCATGATCTTGCTGATGCGGAACTGCTCCAGCCGCTCGCCGTCGCGCGACAGCGCCTTCAGCGTGTCGCCGGCCTTGGCGGTGCCCGCCTCGACGCGACCGGTCAGCAGACGGCCCAGAAAGGCGTCGGCGCCAAGCGTGGTCGCCAGCATCTGGAACGGCTCGTCCGCGCGAGTGATCTGCTTGGGCGGCTGGACGTGCTTCAGGATCAGGTCGAACAGCGCGTCCATGTTCTTGCGCTCGCCGTCCAGCGTCGCGTCGGCCCAACCGCCGATGCCCGAGGCATAGACATGCGGAAAGTCCAGCTGCTCGTCGCTGGCGCCCAGGTTGGCGAACAGGTCGAACACGTCGTTCAGCGTCTCGTCGGGCTCGGCTGCGGGCTTGTCGACCTTGTTCAGCACGACGATCGGGCGCAGGCCCAGGGCCAGTGCCTTGGAGGTCACGAACTTGGTCTGGGGCATCGGGCCTTCGGCCGCGTCGACCAGCAGGCAGACGCCGTCCACCATCGACAGGATGCGTTCGACCTCGCCGCCGAAATCAGCGTGGCCGGGCGTGTCGACGATGTTGATGCGCGTGCCCTTCCATTCGACCGAGGTTGCCTTGGCCAAAATGGTGATGCCGCGTTCACGTTCGATGTCGTTGCTGTCCATCGCGCGTTCCGCGACGGCCTGGTTGTCGCGGAAGGAGCCCGACTGACGCAGCAGCTGGTCCACCAGGGTGGTTTTGCCGTGGTCGACGTGAGCGATGATGGCGATGTTGCGGATATCCATGACGGCCTTAATCTGTAGGTTTCGCGGCTGCCCTAGCCGATAAGGGCCGCGAATGCCAGCCCGCAAATGCGCATGGCCCCCGACACGGGGGTCGGGGGCCATGCTTGTCACATTTCCGTCGCGTCGGACGAAGACGTCCGTCAGGTGCGGCGACGCGACAGGCCACCCCAGACGCGACCGGCATCGCGGTCCGAACCGCCCTTGATTGCGCCCATCCAGGCGGCCAGACCGGCAACCAGCGACGACACGGCCAGGAACAGCGCGCTCCACACCGCACCGCGGCGGGCGGATTCGGCAGCGGCGATGGCGGCATCCTGTGCCTCCTGCAGCTGCTGTTCGGCTTGCGCCTGCAGTTCCTGGGCGCGCTGTTCGGCAGCGGCTACGGCTTCCTCGGCTTGGGTCCGCGCTTCTTCGATACGGGCTTCGGCTTCGGCACGCAGGTCCTGAGCCTGGGTCACGGCTTCCTCGACGCGGGCGTCGATCTGGGCCGGGGTCAGGTCGGTACGGGCGGCAAGCGCGTCGCGCAGATAGTCAAGATCGTCATCGGCCACCTCGCCCGTGCGCAGAACGGTGCCCAGGATGCCGGTGACCTCGTTGCGGATCGCCTCGTTCGAGAACTGATCCGGTGCCGCAGCCTCGCTGCGCAGCAGACGGTCGGTCACATAGTCCAGCGGATTGCCGCCCATGTCCTGACCACCAGCGGCCTCACCGGCGCCCGAGATCGCGCCGCCAGCCAACTGACCGACGCCGCTGACGGCACCGCCAGCGATCTGGCCAACGCCACCGACCACGCCGCCGGCCAGTTGGCCCGCGCCCTGCACGGCACCACCCACGGCGGAACCTGCAGCTTCGACCGCGGTCGAAGCCGCGTTGCCGGCCGCGCGGACGCCGCTGGACACCGCGCCTGCGGCCAGGATGCCGGTCAGGATCATGCCGATCGCCCAAACGGTCAGGCCATGGATGCCGTCGCGTGCATCCGTCTGGTCCTCACCGGAATGAGTGCGACGGCGCATCCGCCCCGACACGTATCCACCCAGGCCATAGACGGCCACCATGGACGCGAAGGCGAACAGGCCGACCAGGATCAGGGCGAACGTGCCCAGACCTTCGCCCGGCTCTGCCGAGACGGAACCAAGGCCGATGGCAGCCGTGAAGCCCGTGAAGACGACCGAGGCGCCCGCGGCGATGGCCGCACCGGCAAGGATGGATGCCCAGTCGACATGGGGGCGCGAGCCGGTGCCGGCTGCTTCGAGGTTTTCGTTCATGCTGTTAACCCTCAACGCAGGCCGAGGAACGACAGGACGAACAGGACGACGACAACCAGGCCGACAATGTAGATGATCGAGTTCATGGCATTTTCCCTTTGCTTTGGGCGTCTGCCGCGTGCGGGGGCGCGACACGGCGACGCATCTGTCAGCAAACGGACCACGCTGCGCGCAAGTTCCCTGTTGCACAGGAAAATCCGACCGGATGTTGCGCGGGTTCAACCGGCGACGTGCAGCCACCCCAATCCGGACTGGGTGGTTCGGACGGGGGCGTATTCGGCCGACACCCAGCCGCGATACCCCCAGTCGTCCAGCTCCGCGAACAGGGAGGGATAATCCAGGGTGCCGACGTCGGGCTCGTTCCGACCGGGATGGCCCGCGATCTGGATGTGGCGCACCAGCGGGGCGACCTTGCGCCAGCAGGCCTGCATGTCGCCCGTGATGACCTGTGCGTGATAGGTGTCCAGCTGCAGCCCAAGGTTCGGCGCGGCGATGCGGTCGATGATGTCGATGGCCATGCCGTAATCGGTCAGGAAATATCCCGGCATGTCGGTGTCGTTCACGGGTTCGATCGTCAGGCTGGCATGGGGGGCGCGGTCCGCGGCCCAGGACAGGTTCGCGACAAGGGTCTCCAGCGCCTGAGCACCCTCGGCGCGACCGGCCATAACGTGGATGTGACGCGCGCGCAGCGCCTGCGCCACGCGCAGGCTGCGTTCGAAATCGCGACGAAAGCGATCCTCCAGCCCCGGAACGGCGGCAAACCCGCGCGGTCCGCCGGCCCAGTTCGGCGGCGGCGCGTTGATCAGCACGATCGGCAGCCCCGTCTTGACCGACGCGCGATAGAGGTCCTGCGCCGCGATGTCATAGGGGAACAGGATCTCGACCCCGGTGAACCCGGCCTCGGCCGCGGCGGCAAAGCGGTCGATCATCTGCAGTTCGGTGAACAGTGTCGTCAGATTGGCTGCGAACTGCGGCATTCAGGGCTCCAGTGCGAAGGACTGTCTGCCGGACCGCACCGCCGCGCGCCCGTCGGGCCCGGGATCGGCCGCGGCCGCCAGGCGGTAGAAGGTCTTGCGGTCGATCAGCGCCTCCAACCCGCCGCGCACATGGACATAGGGCCGCGGAACCTCGGCCGTGCCGCGGATGATGATCGCGTGATCCGGACCTGCCGTCACCCGTTCGCCCATGTTGGTGACGAAGGTGATCACGTCCTGGGCGATGTCGGCATCGGTGACCAGGAAGGGCGCATCCTCGACCCGGATGCCGATCTTCTCGACCGGAGAGACCAGGTAAAATCGGTCGCCCTCACGCTTCAGGATGCTGGCGAACAGGCGCACCATCGCGGGGCGTCCGATGGGCGTGCCTTCGTGCAGCCAGGTGCCGTCCGCGCAGATGGTCAGGTCCATCTCTCCGCAATAGGGCGGGTTCCACAGATGCACGGGCGCAGGCCCGTCCTTGGCCGCGATCGCCGCGGCTTGGGCCAGCCCGTCGGGGTTCACGCTTTTGTCACCGTTTTCCGCCATTCGATCTGGTCGCCTGTGTCTGGACTGCCTATGCTTTCCTTAAACCAGCGCGGGGGCAATGTCATGACGTCGGACGAATTTCTGGTGCAAGAGGTCCAGGCCCTGGCCGCCCGCCTGTCGGATGCCCGTGCCAGCGTCGAACGCCGTTTCGTGGGCCAGCACGAGGTGGTCGAACAGGTCCTTGCGTCGATCCTGTCCGGGGGACACGCGCTGCTGATCGGGCAGCCGGGCCTGGGCAAGACCATGCTGGTCGACACGCTGTCCACCGTCTTGGGTCTGGACAGCGCCCGCATCCAGTTCACGCCCGACCTGATGCCCGCCGACATCCTGGGGTCCGAGGTCCTGGACGCGCGGCCCGACGGAAGTCGGGCGTTCCGTTTCATCGAGGGGCCGGTCTTCACCCAGCTGCTGATGGCCGACGAAATCAACCGTGCCAGCCCCCGCACCCAATCTGCCCTGCTGCAGGCCATGCAGGAGCGCGAGGTCACCATCAGCGGCCAGCACCGCCCCCTGGGCCGTCCGTTCCACGTCCTGGCCACCCAGAACCCGATCGAGCAGGAGGGCACCTATCCGCTGCCCGAGGCGCAGCTGGACCGGTTCCTGCTGCAGATCGACGTCGATTACCCGGACCGCGACACCGAACGCCAGATCCTGATCGCCACCACGGGGCTGGAGGATGACACCCCGCACGCGGCCTTCACCCCCGACCAGCTGATCGCGGCACAACGCCTGATCCGCCAGATGCCCGTCGGAGAGACCGTGGTCGAGGCGATCCTGGACCTTGTCCGCGCCGCCCGCCCCGGTGCACCCGAGGCCGCGTCCTTCGTCACCGATGCGCTGACCTGGGGGCCGGGTCCGCGCGCCGCGCAGGCGCTGATGCTGGTCAGCCGCGCGCGTGCCGTGCTGAACGGCCGCTATGCGCCGACGCTGGACGACGTGGCCGCGATGGCGGCGCCCGTGCTGCGGCACCGCATGGCGCTGTCCTTCGCCGCCCGCGCCCGCGGAGAGACGGTCGACGCGGTGATCGGCCGCCTGCTGGACGACCGCATCGGCACCCGTCGCGCCGCATGAGCGTGACGCCCACCGATCTGCGCGCGCGGGCCGAAGGGGTCGCCGGGCATCTGCCCGGCCTGATCCTGTCGGCCGAACGGCTGGCCGCGATGGTGGCCCCGGGCGCCCATGGCCTGCGCCGCGCCGGTCCCGGAGAGGATTTCTGGCAGTACCGCCCCGCGGGCGCGGGCGACGGCGCGCGCAGCATCGACTGGCGGCGCTCCGGCCGGTCCGACAGCCAGTTCGTGCGCGACCGCGAGGCGCAGACGGCGCAATCCGCCGCCCTGTGGCTGTCGCGCGCGCCCGGCATGGATTTCACCGGCGGGCCCGACCGCCCGACCAAGGCCGAACGCGGTCAGATCCTGACACTGGCGCTTGGCATGCTGATGCTGCGCGGGGGAGAAAAGGTCGGGCTGCTGGGCCAACCCGCACGGGCCGGCCGCATCCAGGCCGACCGCCTGGCGGAACAGCTGGCCACGGGTACCGCCGCCGAGGATGCCGCCCCGGCCCACGCCCTGCGACCGAACCTGCGGGTGGTGATCCTGTCGGATTTCCTGACCGATCCGGGCTGGGTTGCGGACCTGCTGGCGCAGGCGGCGGGCCTGGGCCTGTCGGGCCTGCTGTTCCAGATCCTGGACCCGGACGAGGCACATTTTCCCTATGACGGCGCGGTCGAGTTCCGCTCTGGCAGCCTGCGGCATGACAGCCGCGATGCCGGCGGGCTGCGCGCGGCCTATCTGGCCCGGCTGGCCGAACGACAGGCTTGGCTGGAGGGGCAGGCGCGGCGGGCAGGCTGGCAGTTCGGCACGCATCTGACGGACGCCGACCCCGCACAGGCGCTGAACTGGCTGTGGCAGGCTTTGGGGCAGGGGGCGCGCTGATGCTGCTGCTGGGGCCCCTGGGTTTCGCCGCGCCATGGCTGCTGGGCGCGCTGATCGCACTGCCGGTCCTGTGGGTGATCCTGCGCGCCATGCCGCCCGCGCCGAGGCGGGTGATCTTTCCGGGCGTCGCCCTGTTGGCGGGGCTTGTCGATCGCGCGCCCATCGCCAGCCGCACGCCATGGTGGCTGCTGCTGATCCGTTTGGCGGCGGTGGCGGCGGCGATCCTGGCCTTTGCGGGGCCCGTCTGGCGCCCCGTGGTGCAGCCCGCGGCCGACGGGCCGTTGCTGATCGTGATGGATGCGGGCTTTGCCGCCGCGCCTGATTGGGCGGCCCGCCAGACACGCGTCGAAACCGCCCTGACGGATGCCGCCGCCGCGGGCCGGCCCGCGGCCTTGCTGATGGCCGACGGGCGGGGTCAGGGAGCACTGGCGTTCCAGCCCGCCGATGCCCTGCTGTCCGGCCTGCGCGCGGCGCAGCCGCAACCCTGGTCGACGCGCCTGCCCGACGATCCGGGCGCCGCGCTGGCCGATGCGCCGGAGGGGTCGCTGTCGACGCTGTGGATCGCGGACGGGACCGATCATCCGAACCGCGCGGCGTGGCTGGCGGCCCTGGCGGATCGCGGCCCGGTGACGGTCGTGCCGCCCGCGCGTCCGCTGCGGACGCTGGCGCTGGCGTCGGGCGACACGCCGTCGCTGACGCTGACCTCGGTTGATGATGCCGCCCCGGCGATCCAGGCCATCGGCCCCGATCCGCAAGGGATCGAACGCGCCTTGGCCAGCCTCACGCCCGGCGACGCGACGGATGCCGACGGGTTGACCGTCCGCCCCGTGGCGATCGACCTGCCGCCCGAACTGCGCAACCGGATCACCCGCTTTCAGATCGAGGCCGAAAACCATGCCGGCGCGGTCGTTCTGGCGGATGACCGCGTGCGCCGCCGCAAGGTGGCCCTGGTCGGCGATCCGCTTGCCGAAGGCCAGCAGCTGTTGGCCCAGACCCACTATCTGCGCCAGGCGCTGGCCCCCACGACCGACCTGGTCGAAGGCGCTTTGGGCGATGTCCTGGACACCGCGCCCGACGTGATCGTGCTGGCCGATCAGGTGCAGCTGGCTGAGACGCTGGACCTGACGCAATGGGTGGCCGAAGGCGGGCTGCTGATCCGCTTTGCGGGGCCGCGCATGGCCGGTTACGACCGCCTGGCCGAAGAACCGCTGCTGCCCGTGGCGCTGCGCCAGGGCGGGCGCGACATCGGCGGTGCGCTGTCCTGGGGCGACCCGCGCGGGCTGGCGCCGTTCCCCGATGACGGTCCCTTTGCGGGCCTACCCGTGCCGGATGATGTGTCCGTCCGCGCGCAGCTGATGGCCCAGCCCGCGCCCGATCTGGCGGGGCGCACCATCGCGTCGCTGTCCGACAACACGCCGCTGATCACCCGCGACCGGCTTGGCCAGGGGCAGGTCGTGCTGGTCCATGTGACAGCCAATGCCGAATGGTCGAACCTGCCGCTGTCGGGCCTGTTCCCGCAGATGATGGAGCGCCTTGTCGCAACCGCCCGCCTGTCGCCGTCCGAGGCTGCGACCGAGGACCTGACCCAAACCTTCTGGACGCCCGAGGCCGTGCTGGACGGGTTCGGGCGTCCCGCCGAGGCCCAGGGCCTGACCCCGGTGCCCGCCGCCGATCTGGCGCAGGGGACGGGCCCCGACCGCCCCGCGGGCATCTATGCGGCGGGCGAGCGGCGCCGGGCGCTGAACGCGGGCGGTCCCTTCGTGCGGGCGACCTGGCCCGGTGCCACGGTCGAGGCCGTCGCCGCCACGCCGGGACGCGACCTGAAGGGCGCGCTGCTGGCCGCGGTGGCGCTGCTGCTGGCGCTGGATGCCATCGGGTCGGCTTGGCTGGGGCGCGGACGCAGGCGAGGGGCCATGGCGGCGGTCGCGCTTGTTTTGGCGATGCTGCCGGGCCCGCGGGCGCAGGCGCAGGATCTGGACCCCGATCTGATGCGGGCCGCGGCCGACGTGGCGCTGGCCTATGTCGTGACGGGTGACGCGCGGATCGATCAGGCCTCCGAACAGGGTCTGACCGGGCTGTCGCAGGCGCTGCGCAGTCGCACCTCGGTCGAGCCGGGACAGCCGATCGGGATCGATTTGGACCAGGACGACCTGTCGCTGCTGACGTTCCTGTACTGGCCCATCACCGATGCACAGCCCGCGCCCGCACCACAGGCCTATCTGCGGCTGAACGCCTTTCTGCGATCGGGGGGAATGATCCTGTTCGACACCCGCGACGGCGACATCGCGGGTGTCGGCGGCCCCGACATGTCGCAGGCGCTGCGCCACTTGGCCGCGCCGCTGGACATCCCGCCCCTGGCGCCCATTCCCGATGATCACGTGCTGACGCGGACATTCTATCTGCTGGACGACTTTCCAGGCCGCTGGCAGGGCAATCCGGTCTGGGCCGAGGCCCCGACCGTCTCGTCCCAGGCCGAGGCCGGCGTGCCGTTCCGCCAGCTGAACGACGGGGTCAGCCCGGTCATCATCGGCGGCAATTCCTGGGCCGAGGCCTGGGCGGTCAACGCCGACGGCTATGCCGCCTATCCCATCGGACAGGGCTGGGAGGGTGACCGCCAGAGAGAGATGGCGGCTCGGTTCGGCGTGAACCTGGTCATGTACGTGCTGACCGGAAACTATAAATCCGACCAGGTGCATGTGCCCGCCCTGCTGGACCGCCTGCGGACCGAGGAGATCCTGGCACCATGACATCCCTGACCCAGCTGCGGTTCGACCCGGCCCTGCCGTGGTGGGCCATCGGCATGCTGGCCGCGCTGGCGGTGCTGGTCGCGGCCTTCGCGCTGTGGCGCGGGATGCGGGGCTGGGCATGGCGCGGCTTGGCAGGGCTGGCCGCGGCGCTGGCCCTGGCCGGTCCGGCGTTGGAGCTGGGCACCCGCGCGGCCCTGTCCGACATCGTGATCCTGCTGGATGACCGCTCTGCCAGCCAAGCCCTGCCGGGGCGCGCCGCACAGGTCGATCAGGCGGTGGACGACCTGTCCGCGGGCATCGCCGCATTGCCCGGGACCGACCTGCGCCGCGTGACCGTGGGCGACAGCGATGACGGCACGGCGCTGGCGACCGCCCTGTCGCGCGCCATCGCCGCCGAACCCGATGCCAGGCTGGCCGGGGTGATCGCCGTCACCGATGGCCGCCTGCACGACCCGCAGATGCTGCCGCAGGGGATGGCGGCGCCGCTGCACGTGCTGCTGACCGGTCAGCCGCAGGACTGGGACCGCCGCCTGGTGATCGAGGAGGCCCCGGCCTTTGGCCTGATCGGGGAGGAGGTCACCATCCGCCTGCGCGTTGAGGATCAGGGCCTGGTCCCCGAGGCCAGCCGCACCGGCAGCGTCACCCTGCGCCTGTCCGTGGACGGCGAGGACGAGCAGACCGTCGCCGTTCCCCTGAACACCAGCCTGTCCCTGCCGGTGACGCCCGGCCATGCCGGCCAGAACGTTGTGCAGATCGCGCTGGACGACGCACCCGGAGAGCTGACCGACCGCAACAACGCCGCCGCCATCAGCATCAACGGGGTGCGCGACCGCCTGCGTGTTCTGCTGGTGTCCGGAGAGCCCCATGCGGGCGAGCGTACCTGGCGCAACCTGCTGAAATCGGACGCGGCGGTCGATCTGATCCATTTCACTATCCTGCGCCCGCCTGAAATCATGTTCGACGACGTCCCGGTGGACGAGTTGTCGCTGATCGCCTTTCCGACGCGGGAACTGTTCCTGGAACGGATCGATGATTTCGACCTGATCATCTTTGACCGCTACAGCGTGCGGGGCATTCTGCCGCCCGAATACTACATGAACATCGCCCGATACGTCGAGGACGGCGGCGCGATCCTGGTGTCGGCCGGCCCCGAGATGGCGTCGGTCGAAAGCCTGAACCTGTCGCCTCTGGGGCCGATCCTGCCTGCTCGGCCCACCGGTCGCGTCATCGACCAGCCGTTCACGCCGCGCCTGACCGATGAGGGGCGGCGCCATCCGGTGACCGCGGGCCTGGGCGGCCCCGATCCCGACGCACCCGATTGGGGCCGCTGGTTGCGCCTGTCCGAGGTCACGCCCACAGGCGACGCCCAGGTCGCCATGACCGGGGCCGAGGACAAGCCGCTGTTGATCCTGGACCGGGTCGGAGAGGGGCGCGTCGCGTTGTTGACCTCGGACCAGGTCTGGCTTTGGGGGCGCGGGTTCGAGGGGGGCGGCCCGCAGCTGGAGCTGCTGCGCCGCATCGCTCACTGGTCGATGAAGGAACCCGAGCTGGAGGAGGAGGCACTGCTGGCGGATGTCCGCGACGGTCTGGCCGTGCGGTTCACCCGCCGCACGATGCAGGACAGCGCCGGACCGCTGCAGGTCACCGCCCCCGACGGCAGCATCAGTCAGGTCCCGTTGGCCGCCGACGGCCCGGGCCGGTTCGTCGCGGACTGGACCGCGCCCGAACCCGGCCTGTATCGTCTGGCCGATGGCGACATGCGCCGCGTGCTGGCGCTTGGCCCCGCGGCGCCCCGCGAATTCGAGGAGACGGTGGCCGACGCGCCTCTGCTGACACCCTTGGTCGAGGCCAGCGGCGGATCGGTTCAGCGTCTGTCCGACGGCGTGCCGGACCTGCGCCAGACGCGTGCGGGCCGGGCGGCCAGCGGCGATGGCTTGGGCGGCCCCTGGATCGGCGTCACCCCGCGCGATGCCGCGACCGTCACTGGCTTGGACCGCCGGCCGCTGCTGCCCGGATGGGGATGGCTGGCGCTGATCGCGGGGCTGATCCTGACCGGCTGGCTGGCCGAGGGGCGGCGCCGTCCCGCCTGACCCGCTTGCCATCCGGCCCCCCGGTTGGTAACCCCGACGAAACCGTCTCAAGGAACGCAAATGGCTGACGACACGCGCAATCCCGCCCCCTATACCGAGGCCGACCTGTCGCTGATCAAGCGGATCATCCCCCACCGCTATCCCTTCCTGTTCATCGACAAGGTGCGCGACATCGTCCCGTTCGAGAGTGCGGTGGGCATCAAGAACGTGACCAGCAACGAGCCGCATTTCCAGGGCCATTTCCCCAACCACCCGATCATGCCCGGCGTGACCATCATCGAGGCGATGGCCCAGACCGCGGCCGTCGTGGTGGGCATCAGCATGAACGTCATCGACGAGGAAATGCAGACCTATTTCATGGGCATCGACAACTGCAAGTTCCGCCGCATGGTCGTGCCGGGCGACGTTCTGGAACTGCATTGCCGCGCCATCCGCGGCGGCGGCAAGATCTGGAAGTTCGAGGGCAAGGCCATGGTCGACGGCCAGCTGTGCGCGTCGGCGGAATATACTGCGATGATGGCCCGCAAGGATGGCTGATGCCCTGATCCACCCTTCGGCCGTGATCGAACCCGGCGCCCAGATCGGCGCGGGGGTATGCATCGGCCCGTTCTGCGTGGTCGGACCCAAGGTCCGGCTGGCGGACGGGGTGGAGCTGAAATCCCATGTCGTCGTGACCGGCGACACCTCGGTGGGCGAGGGGACGGTGATCTTTCCCTTCGCCAGCATCGGAGAGGTTCCCCAGGACCTGAAGTTCAAGGGCGAGGACGTCCGCCTGCAGATCGGCGCCCGCAACCGCATCCGCGAATACGTGACGATGAACCCCGGCACCGCCGGCGGCGGCAGCGTCACCACCGTGGGCGATGACGGGCTATTCATGGCGTCCAGCCATGTGGGCCATGACTGCCGGATCGGCAACCGGGTGATCCTGGCCAACAGCGTGGCCATCGCGGGCCATTGCGTGTTGGAGGATGACGTGATCGTGGGCGGGTTGTCGGGCGTGCATCAATGGGTCCGCATCGGCCGCGGCGCGATGATCGGGGCGGTGACGATGGTGACTGCCGACGTGATCCCCTATGGCCTGGTCCAGGGACCCCGCGGGCATCTGGACGGCCTGAACCTGATCGGGCTGAAGCGTCGCGGCGCGACCCGGTCCGACATCGCCGCGCTGCGGTCCCTGCTGGGCGACCTGGGCCGCGGATCCTTTCGCGATACGGCCCGTACGCGTGCCGAGGCGCAGGTGACCGGCATGGAGCGCGATGTGCTGGACTTTATCCTTGGCCCGTCCGACCGCAGCTTTCTGGCGCCGAAACCTGAATGAGCCGGATCGCCATCATCGCGGGGCAGGGCGCCCTGGCCCCGGCCGTTGCCGCCTGCCTGGACGATCCGTTGGTCTTCGCCTTGCCGGGCTTTGCCCCGGACGGCCTGGCCGCCACGACGTTCCAGCTGGAACGCCTGGTGCCGTTTCTGGATGATCTGCATGCCAAAGGGGTGACCCGCGTGGTCTTTGCCGGCGCGATCCGGCGACCGCGGCTGGACCCCGAGGCGTTCGACCCGCGCACCGCGCAGCTTGTCCCCCGCATCCTGACCGCCATGCAGTCGGGCGATGATGCGGCGTTGCGAACGGCCCTCGACATTTTCGAAGAGAATGACCTTACGGTTTGTTCCGTCAGCGAAATTGCGCCTGATCTTATCCCGGAGGAAGGCATCCTGACCGGAGAGCCGACCGATGCAGACCGCAGGGACGCGGGCCGGGCCGCGCGGATCCTGGCCCAGACCGGGCCGCTGGACCTGGGCCAAGGGGCGGTCGTTGCGCAGGGCCTGTGTCTGGCATTGGAAACGCTGCCTGGCACTGCCGCGATGCTGGATTTCGCCGCGCGCCATGCCGACCTGCGCCCCAATCCCAAAGGCGCCCGCGGTGTCCTCTACAAGGCGCCGAAGCCGGGACAGGATCTGCGCATCGACCTGCCGACCCTTGGGCCCGACACGGTGGATCAGGCCGTATCGGCGGGACTTGCCGGCATTGCCTGGGCGGCGGGACAGGTGATCCTGCTGGACCGCCCGGAAATGGTGCGCCGTGCACAGGCGGCGGGCCTGTTCCTGTGGGCGGCAGGCGGGCTGGACTGAAAAGGCTGGCCCTTTCGCGTCCGTCCCAATACCCATGACTTGGCAGCAAGAAGGCGGCACGGCATGCGTTATTTCCTGATCGCGGGCGAGGCTTCGGGTGACCAGTTGGGCGCCGCGCTGATGGCGGGATTGCGGCGGCTTGATCCGCAGGCGGAGTTCCTGGGCGTCGGCGGCTCCGCGATGACGCCTCTTGGCCTGACCAGCCTGTTCCCCATGGACGAGCTGTCGATCATGGGCATCTGGGAGGTCCTTCCGAAATACCGCCACCTGAAACGCCGCATCGCGCAGACCGGGCAGGCGGTCATCGATGCCGCCCCCGACGTCCTGATCACCATCGACAGCCCCGATTTCGGCCTGCGCGTCGCACGCCTGGTCCGTGCGCAGCGTCCCGACCTGCGGACGGTGCATTACGTCGCACCCTCGGTCTGGGCCTGGCGGCCGGGGCGGGCGCTGAAGATGGCGCAGGTGATCGATCACGTGCTGGCGATCCTGCCGTTCGAACCGCCGCTGATGCGGGCCGCGGGCATGACCTGCGATTTCGTGGGTCATCCCGTCGCCACTGCGGACGTGGCCGGCCCGGACGAGGCGCAGCTGTTCCGCAACGCCCATGGCATCGCGCCCGACGCGCCGGTGGTCCTGTGCCTGCCGGGTTCGCGCCGCGGAGAGGTCACCCGCCTTGGCCCGCGCTTTGACGAGGCGCTGATCCGCCTGCGGGACCGCGTGCCCGAAGTCCGCGTGGTGCTGCCGACGGTTCCGGGCGTGTCCGGGATGGTCCGCGACATGATCCGCCGCTGGCCCACAGCCCCCATCGTGATCGAGGAGCCGGACGAGAAGCGTGCGGCCTTTGCCGCCGCCGATCTGGCGCTGGCGGCGTCGGGGACCGTCAGCCTGGAACTGGCGGCAAACCGCATCCCGATGGTCATCGGCTATGACATGGCGCCGCTGTCGCGCCTGATCGTAGGGGCGCTGCTGCGCACCGACACCGTCACGCTGGTCAACCTGGTCAGCGAGACGCGCGCCGTGCCCGAGTTCCTGGGCAGCCGCTGCCAGCCGGGCCCCATGGCGCAGGCGCTGCAGGACGCGCTGGAGAACCGTGCAAAGCGGGGTGCCCAACTGGACGCCATGGACCTGACCATGGACCGCTTGGGCAAGGGAGGTGAGGCGCCGGGCCTGCGCGCGGCGCGCTCTGTCCTTCAGGCGATCACAGGACCGCGGTGACGATGATCTCGACTGCGTAGTCGGGGGTCGCCAGCGCGGATTCGCCGGTGGCGCGGGCGGGCGTGTGGCCCTGGGGCACCCAGGCATCCCAGACGGCGTTCATCTCGGCGAATTTCGTCATGTCGGCCATCCAGATCTGGGCAGAGACGATGCGGGTCTTGTCGGTCCCGGCCTGCGCCAGCAGCGCGTCGATCTGGTTCAGGATCGCGGTGGTCTGGTCCGTGACCGAGGTGCCCGGCTCTCCGACCTGGCCTGCCAGAAAGACGAAGCCGTTGGCGATGACCGCCTGGCTCATCCGCGGGCCGGTTTCCAGACGCTTGATATCGGTCATGATGCTCTCCTTTGGCGATATGCGCGCGGACGCTATACGGGGGGCGCGGGGGCGGCAAGGCGGGTTGCGGACGTTCCGGTTGCGTTCTATTCTGCGCGCATGTCCGACCTGTCCCCCTTGCCCGCCATGCCCGGCCAGCGCCTTGCGCGCGGCACAGGGCGGCTGCTGCGCAGCCTCGACCACGCGGTGCTGACTGAGTTCACCCCCGTCCGGGGCCTGCGCGTCGACCTGATCAGCCTTGGCCCCAAGGGAGAGCTGTGGGTCGTCGAATGCAAAAGCTGTCGCGCCGATTTTCAGGCCGACCGCAAGTGGCAAGGATACCTTGACTGGTGCGACCGGTATTTCTGGGCGGTCGACTGCGACTTTCCGACCGATCTGCTGCCCGATGACACCGGCCTGATCCATGCCGATGCCTTCGGCGCCGAGATCACCCGCATGGCCCCCGAACATCGCCTGGCGGGTCCGCGCCGCACCAAGGTGCAGCGCGACTTTGCGCGGGCCGCAGCCCTGCGGTTGCAGGTGATGTGCGACCCGGGCGCGCTTATCGCCGGGGCTTCTTAGGCTTGCCGCCCTGGGCCATGGCGCGGGCGGCCTCGGCCGCGGCCATCAGCTCTTCGGCGATCTCGGTCGCTTCTTCGGGGTCGAAATCCATAGGCAGGTCCACGCCCTCTCCCTGCACATAGATCCGCACCATCCCAAGGTCGGTCGGGCCGATCTGGATGTTCGCGGTGATGTCGCTTTCGCTGTTGATGCCCATGGCTTGTCCTTTCGCGGTGAAACTTTCTGTATCGCGGACGCAATTTCACGGCAAGCGGGGCTTGCAACCCTGCGGACACGGGGCTAAAGAACCGCCCTGTGCCGCCTTAGCTCAGTTGGTTAGAGCGCTAGATTGTGGATCTAGAGGTCCCCCGTTCAAGCCGGGGAGGCGGTACCACCTTTCCCCAGCATCCGACCACTTTCTGCACTGCAGCATCTTGCGCAGCGCGTCCCGCGCGTGAGACCATGCGCGCCATTGCAACCGGGAGAGGGACGCCGCATGGGCCTGCTGGGAATATTTCTGTCGCTGATACTGCTGATGTATCTGGCCTATCGCGGGATCAACGTGCTGATCCTGGCGCCACTGCTGGCGCTGCTGGCGGTGGTGATGTCCGGGGACCTGCCGGTTCTGGCGACCTATACCCAGGTCTTCATGAATTCGCTTGGCGGCTATGTTATCACCTACTTCCCGCTGTTCCTGCTGGGCGCGATCTTCGGCAAGGTCATGGCCGACAGCGGCGCCGCGCGATCGATCGCAGAATGGATCGTCGACAGGCTGGGCGCTCAGCGCGCCGTGCTGGCGGTCGTCCTGTCCTGCGGCGTGCTGACCTTTGGCGGGGTGTCGCTGTTCGTGGTGGCCTTTGCCGTCTATCCCATCGCCAACGCGCTGTTCCGCCGCGCCGACATCCCCAAGCGCCTGCTGCCCGCGGCCATCGCGCTTGGGTCGTTCACCTTCACCATGACGGCATTCCCCGGCACGCCCGCGATCCAGAACGCCATTCCGATGCCGTTCTTCGGCACGAACGTCTTCGCGGCGCCGCTGCTGGGCACGCTGGCCGGGGTCATCATGCTGGCGGGCGGCACGATGTGGCTGAACCGCCGCGCCCGTGCCGCCGGGGCCGAGGGCTATGGCGATCACCCCGTCACCGCCGCAGACGCGACCCTGCCCGAGGATGCGGACCTGCCGCCCTTCGCGCTGGCGATCCTGCCTGTGGTGTCGGTGATCGTTCTGAACGCGGTCCTGACCTGGTTCGTCTTCCCGAACATGTCCGCGGACTATCTGGCCGAACCGCGCTATGGAGAGACGACCCTGTCGTCGGTCGCCGGCATCTGGGCGATCATCGTGTCGCTGGTCGCGTCGATCCTGCTGGCCGTCGGCCTGAACCTGCGCCGCTTTGCCAACCTGCGCGAGAGCGTCAATTCCGGCACGATGGGATCGCTGCTGCCGATCTTCAACACTGCATCCGAAGTGGGCTATGGCGCCGTCATCGCCTCGCTGCCGGCCTTTGCGCTGATCCGCGACGCCGTGCTGGGCCTGTTCCCGAACAACCCGGTGGCGTCGCTGTCGGTGGCAGTGAACGTTCTGGCCGGCATCACCGGATCGGCCTCGGGCGGCATGTCCATCGCGCTGAACACGCTTGGCGAACAGTTCGCCACGATGGGCCAGGAACAGGGGATCAGCATGGAGCTGATGCACCGCGTCACGGCGCTGTCCTCGGGCGGGTTCGACGCGCTGCCGCATAACGGCGCGGTCATCACGCTGCTGGCCATCACCGGGCTGACCCACAAGAAAAGCTATCCCGACATCTTCGTGGTCGCGGTGCTGATCCCGGTCATCGCGCTGATCACGGTGATCGTGCTGGGGACCGTGCTTTAACGGTACCCCTGCGCCTGCAGCTCGAACAGCTCCTTGTAGCGGCCGGGCCGGGCGACCAGCTCGGCGTGGCTGCCCTGGTCCTGGACACGGCCCCCCTCCAGCACAATGATCCTGTCGGCCATCCGCACGGATGAGAAGCGATGAGAGATCAGCAGCGCCGTCCGCCCCTGCGTCAGGTCGCGGAACCGCAGAAAGACCTCGTATTCTGCCCGCGCGTCCAGTGCGGCGGTCGGCTCGTCCAGCACCAGCAGCTGCGCATCGCGCATATAGGCACGCGCGATGGCCAGCTTCTGCCACTCGCCACCCGACAGGTCCAAGCCGCGGGCAAAGCGCTTGCCGACCATCTGGTCATAGCCCTTGGGCAGCTTGGCGATGACCTGATCGGCCAGGGACCGTTCGGCGGCGGTCACGATGCGGGGGCGGTCGTCGCGCGCGTCGATCCGGCCGATGGCGATGTTCTCGGCCGCCGTCACTGCATAGCGCACGAAGTCCTGAAAGATCACGCCCACGGTGCCGCGCAGCTGGTCCAGGTCATAGTCGCGCAGGTCGCGCCCATCCAGCGTGATGCGGCCTTCGTCCGGGTCATACAGACGCGCCAGCAGCTTGACGATGGTCGTCTTGCCCGCGCCGTTCTCTCCGACCAGGGCGACCGTCTCTCCGGCGCGCAGGTGCAGCGTCATGCCGCGGATCGCCCAATCCTCGCGGCCCGGATAGCGAAAGCCCACATTCTCGAAGCGAAACCCCTGCGCGATGGGCACCGGCACCGGCAGCGGATCGGCAGGGCTGGCAATGGCCGGACGCGCGGTGAAGAAATCGAAAAGGTCGTCCAGATACATGGCCTGACCCGCCATGCTGGAGAATCCCGACAGCAGCCCCTCCAGTAACCCGCGCAGACGCAGGAAGCTGCCCGACAAGAACGTCAGATCGCCGA
Source organism: Paracoccus haeundaensis (assembly GCF_006239215.1). Taxonomy (NCBI): domain Bacteria; kingdom Pseudomonadati; phylum Pseudomonadota; class Alphaproteobacteria; order Rhodobacterales; family Paracoccaceae; genus Paracoccus; species Paracoccus haeundaensis. Next base: position 43,742 of record NZ_VDDC01000015.1, on the reverse strand, counting down.
TCGACAGCTGCCCCGTCAGCGTGCGCGCGATGATCCACAGAAAGGCCGCGTAATAGGCCAGCGTGCCAAGCGCGGTCAGCACCGCCATTACCGACAGCTGGCGGCGCTGGATCACCCGGTTCTCCAGGTAGAACCGCCGGGCCAGGGTCAGATATCTGTCGCGCAGCCAAGGGCTTAGGCTAAAGATCTTGACCTCTTTCGCAGTCTCGGCCGTGGCTGCGATCATGCGCAGATAGTCGCGTTCGCGCCGGTCTGCGGCGCGGGCGTGGTTGAGCGCATAGGTGCGGGCGTTGAAATGCATCTCTCCCATCAGGGACGGGATCAGCGCCAGCGCAAGCAGCACCACCAACCATGGATTGTAGACCACCAGACCCACGCCAAAGCTGATGACCGTGACGCTGTCCTGCATCTGCTGCATCAGCTGGTTCAGCAGGGGGATACGCCCCATCGTCTGGCGCCGCGCGCGGTCCAGCCGGTCCTGAAAGCTGGCATCCTCGAAGGAGGCCAGGTCCAGATCCGCCGCATGATCCATCAGCCGGATCGAGATGTCGATGACCAGCTTCTCCTGCAGCAGCGCATCGACATAGGCGACCAGACGCCCAAGCACGTCCTGCGCGATCGCCAGCGCCAGTTCCAGCGCCACCAGCCCGATCAGCGGATGCGCCAGCCCGCTGTCCCACCAGCCCGCCAGCGTGCCCGGCCCGCCCGCGGCCGACAGGGCCACGACCTGGTCGATGATCAGCTTGCCCACCCACAGCATCGCGACCGGCATCAGCGCCCGCATCAGACGCAGCGCCACCATGGCCAGCGTCAGCGCGGGGCTGGCCCGCCAGACCATGACCAGGAAGGGCGGGATGTTCTTCAGCGCCGCCCAACGCGCCGCATAATCGGGGGATGCGGGCGCGTCGGGCGGCATCTCAGGCGGCCTCGGTCCGGCGGGCGTGGGCGATTTCCGCCTCCGTCAGGGGGCCGGGGAAATGGCAGGCGACCTGATGGTCGCCGACCGTCAGTTGCGGCACCGATGCCGCGCATTCGGCCCGCGCCCGCGGACAGCGCGTCCGGAACACGCAGCCCGAGGGCGGGTTCATGGGCGAGGGCAGATCGCCCGCCAGCGGCACGATGGTCTTGGCGGTCTCGATCGTCGGATCGGGAACCGGCACGGCCGACAGCAGCGCCTGCGTATAGGGGTGCTGGGGGTTGGCATACAGCGCATGCACCGGACCCATCTCCATCACCTTGCCCAGATACAGCACCATCACTCGGTCGCTGATGTGTTTCACAACCGACAGGTCATGCGCAATGAAGATCAGCGCCAGCCCCAGATCCTTTTGCAGGCGGATCAGCAGGTTGATCACCTGTGCCTGGATCGAGACGTCCAGCGCGGACACCGGCTCATCGCAGATGATCAGCTTGGGCTCCACGATCAGGGCGCGGGCGATGCCGATGCGCTGGCACTGGCCGCCGCTGAATTCATGGGGATAGCGGTTGATCTGGTTGGGCAGCAGGCCGACCTTTTCCATCATCGCCTTGACGCGCTCGCGCACCTGGGCGCGGGGCAGGTCGGGGCGGTGAGTGGTCAGGGGTTCGGCGATGATCTGGCCCACGGTCATGCGTGGGTTCAGGCTGGCCAGCGGGTCCTGGAACACCATCTGGATGTCTTGGCGATAGGCCATCATCTGCCGGGGCGTCAGCGCCAAAAGGTCCTTTCCGTCGATCCATTCGGCCTGGCCCGTGGCCGGGACCAGCCCGATCAGGGCGCGGGCCAAGGTCGATTTTCCGCAACCGGATTCGCCCACCACGCCCAAGGTCTCTCCAGGCGCCAGGGCGAAATCGACGCCGTTCACCGCGCGCAGCGGGTTGGGGCGCGTCCAGGGCATCGCGCCCTCGGGGCGGATCTGGAAGGTCACGCGCAGGTCGCGCACGCTCAGAAGATCGCTCATGGCTTGGCCTCCGATCCGGGGGTCTGGGTGGCGCCGGCCGCACCGGCACCGGCGACGGCGCCCTCGGGCAGGGCGTCGGGCAGCGCGTCGCCGCCCGCCGCGACCAGGTCGGGCTGCGGGTCGTCGATCATGCGCCGGGACAGCACCTCTGCCACGGGCGCGTGGCAGGCGCGGGCGCGGCCGGGGGCAAAGACCTCCAGGGCTGGGTCGATGCTGGCGCAGCCTTCGCGGCGATAGGGGCAGCGCGGCTCGAATGCGCAGCCCGAGGGCGGCCGGCTCATGTTCGGGGGCTGACCGGGGATCGCGCGCAGGTCCTCATCGTCCTGATCGACACGCGGGATCGCGTCCAGAAGGCCCTGGGTATAGGGATGCGTGGGTTCGGCAAAGATCGGGCGCACCGGCCCGGTCTCGCGGATGCGGCCGCCATACATGACCGCGACCCGTTCGCATGACCCCGCGACCACGCCCAGATCATGGGTGATCAGGATCATCGCCATGCCGAAATCGCGTTGCAGGTCCGACAGCAGCGCCATGATCTGCGCTTGCACCGTCACGTCCAGCGCGGTCGTGGGTTCGTCCGCGATCAACAGCTTGGGTCGGCACAGCAGCGCCATGGCGATCATCACCCGCTGTCGCATGCCGCCCGAAAATTCGTGCGGGTAAAGCCGCACGCGCCCCCTGGCGTCGGGGATCTTGACTGCGTCCAGCATCTGCACGGCCTGCGCAACGGCATCGTGTTTCGACAGGCCCTTGTGCAGCGTCAGCACCTCGGCCATCTGGTCGGCTACCCGCATATAGGGGTTCAGGGAGGTCATCGGGTCCTGAAAGATCATCGCGATCTGTTCGGCGCGGATGCGGTTTAGCACTTTGGGAAGGGCGTTCAGGATCTGCTGCCCGTCGAACAGGACGCTGCCCGAGGCGCGGCCGTTGCGCGCCAGCAGCCCCATGATCGCGAAGGACAGCTGCGACTTGCCGCTGCCGGATTCGCCGACGATGCCCAAGGTTTCGCCCGCATCGACGGACAGGGTCACGTCGTTGACGGCCCGCACCTCGGCATCGTTGGTCTGGAAGCGGACCGAAAGGTCGCGCAATTCGAGAAGTGCCATCTCAGCGCTCCTTGGGGTCGAGGGCATCGCGCAGGCCGTCGCCCACGAAGAAGAAGCCGAACAGCGTGATCACGAAGAAGAACAGCGGAAAGGCCAGCTGCCACAGCGTGCCATAGTTCATCGTGCCGGCCCCTTCCGAGATCAACGCCCCCCAGCTGGTCAGGGGTTCCTGTACGCCCAGACCAAGGAAGCTGATGAAGCTTTCCGTCAGGATCATCAGCGGCACCAGCAGCGTCGCATAAACCGCGACCACGCCCAGCAGGTTCGGCACGATATGCCGGATGATTATGCGGAAGGACGACACTCCGGTGGCGCGCGCCGCCTCGATGAATTCTCGGTTCTTCAGGCTAAGGGTCTGACCGCGAACGATCCGGCTCATGTCCAGCCATGAGATCAGGCCGATGCCCAGGAACAGCATCGACATCGACCGCCCGAACATGACCAGCAGCAGGATCAGCACGAACATATAGGGGATCGACATCAGGATATCGACCGTCCGCATCATGATCTGGTCGGTGCGCCCGCCGACATATCCCGCCGTCGCGCCATAGAGCGTGCCGACGATGACGGCGATGGCCGCCCCCACGACGCCGACCATCAGGCTGATGCGCGTGCCCTGCACGACGCGTGCATACAGGTCGCGGCCCAGGTTGTCGGTGCCGAAGAAGTGGCCGTTTTCCATGGACGGCTGACCCATCTGGGCAACCTGGCCCATGACGCTGAAATCCAGCTCCTCGTTCGACCATTGGGCGAGATAGCCGCCGAAGATCGCGAACAGCGATACCAGCACCAGGATCGTCAGGCCCAGCATCGCGGCCCGGTTGCGAAAAAAGCGGCGACGCGCGTCGGCCCAGGGGCTGCGGCCGCGGACCTCTGCCTCGACGAAACGGTCGGACAGGGACTGCATCTTGGATTGATCGATGACCATGACCTAGTACCTGATCTTGGGGTCGATCCATGCGTAAAGCACGTCGACGATGAGGTTGAAGAGGATGGTCAGCGCGCCCACCAGGATGGTGACGCCCATCATCACGGCATAGTCGCGGTTCAGCGCGCTGTCCACGAAGGCCTTGCCGATGCCGCCGGTCGAGAAATAGATGTCGATCACCACCGACCCGGTGATCATCGACACGAAGACCGGCCCCAGATAGCTGATCACCGGCAGCATCGCGGGTTTCAGCGCGTGGCGGATGATGACGCGGTGTTCGGGCATTCCCTTGGCCCGCGCCGTGCGGATGTGGTTCGAGCCCAGCACCTCCAGCATCGACGACCGGGTGATCCGCGCGATTGATGCCATGTAGCTGGTCGACAGCGCGATCACCGGCATGATCCAGAAGCTGGGATTGCTGAAGCTCCAGCCGCCGCCCGGCAGCAGCCCGTACCACAGGGTCAGGACCAGCACCAACAGCGGTGCCATCACGAAGTTCGGCAGCACCTGCGCGCCGATGGACATGCCCACGGCCAGATAGTCGACCCAGCTGTTGTGCCAGATCGCCGCCACCACCCCCAGGGCCACGCCCACGACGACGGCGGCCACGAAGGACAGCCCGCCATAGGTCAGCGTCACCGGAAATCCGCTGGCGATCAGCTGGTTCACGGTGCGGTCGGGATAGACGAAGCTGGGGCCGAAGTCGAAATGCACGACCACGTTGACCAGATAGTTCCAGATCTGCAGCCACAGCGGATCGTTCAGACCGTACTGCGCCTCCAGGTTGGCAAGGACGGCCGGGGGCAGGGCGCGTTCGCCCGTGAAAGGTCCGCCCGGTGCGATCTGCATCAGGACGAAGGAGAAGACGATCAGCAGAAGCAGCGTGGGTATCGCCACCGCCAGCCGTCGCAGGATGAATGCGAACATCGCGTGGGGCCTTCCCTGCGGGATGGTTGAAAAATGACAGGGCCGGGGCGGTCGTGCCGCCCCGGCCCCCGGTCAGGATGGCTGCTTATTCCGCGACGCGGTACAGGTCCTTGGCGTACCAGGTGTTCAGCAGGTTCTCGCGCGGCAGGCCCTTGATGGCCGGGTTGATCATGTCGACCTTGGCATAGTGATAGACGAAGACCGCCGGATTCTCGTCGGCCAGGATCTCCTCGGCGCGCTGATAGAGGGGCGTGGTGTCCTCTGCCGTGCGGGCCTCGACCAGCAGCTTGTCGTATTCCTCGTTCGACCACTTGCCGCTGTTGTAGCCGTCGGTGCGGAACCAGTCCAGGAAGGTCGTCGCCTCGTTGTAGTCGGCGCACCAGGCATAGCGTGCGATCTCGAAGTCCTGGTTCTGCAGGCGGTCGGTGTGGACGGCCCATTCGACGTTGTTCAGCTCGATCTCGATGCCCAGGGGGCGCCAGAACTGCTGGGCCGCGATGGCCAGCAGGCGGTGGCTGTCGTCGGTGTTGTACTGCAGCTGCAGGCGCACCGGGTTGTCGGGACCGTAACCGGCCTCGGCCAGCAGCTCGGCGGCGCGGGCCATGCGGTCTTCCTGCGACATGTCCTTCATGCCGCCCTCGGGCGCGGCAAATCCGTTGATGGCCCAGTGCGTCCAGGTGTAGGCGGGCTCCTGTCCGCCCTGCAGGACCTGATCCACGATGACCTCGCGGTTCAGCGACAGGGCCAGTGCCTCGCGGACACGTTCGTCCTTCAGCGCCTCGGGGCCCTTGTCCGACAGGTTAAACACATAGGCATAGGAGCAGCCGTAGGGGACAGACACGGCCTCTTCGGGGGATGCCTCGGACAGGCGCGGGTACTGGCCGGCGGGGATTTGGACGCGGTCCAGCTCTCCGGCCTGGTAGCGGGTCAGGGCCACGTTGTTGTCGTTGACGGTCACGCCGCGCACGGTCTGCATCACGACGTTCTCGGCATCCCAGTATTCCGGGTTCTTCTCGAAGACGATCTCGACGCCCAGATTGTGGCTGGCCAGGGTATAGGCCCCGTTGCCGACCAGGTTGGCGGGCTGCACCCAGGCGTCGCCATGTTCCTCGACCACCGCGCGGGGCACGGGATAGGTCGTGGTGTGCGACAGGGTGTTCAGGAAATAGGGGGTGGGCGTGGTCAGCGTGACCTGCAGCGTCTTGTCGTCCAGCGCGACGACGCCCAGCTGATCGGGCTCCATCTCGCCCGCGATGATCTGCGTGGCGTTCTGCAGGTTCATCAGCTCCATGTACCAGGCGTATTCCGACGCGGTCTCGGGCGTGACGACGCGCTGCCAGGCATAGACAAAGTCGTCCGCCGTCACCGGGTCGCCGTTCGACCACTTGGCGTCGCGCAGCGTGAAGGTGTAGGTCAGGCCGTCCTCGGACATCTCGTGGCTTTCGGCGACGCCGGGGATCATGTTGCCCGCAGCATCCTCGATCATCAGGCCCTCGAACAGCGAGCGCAGCGCGTCCGAACCCTCGACGTCGGTGTTCTTGGCCGGGTCAAGCGACTTGATCGCGTCCAGCAGCCAATAGGTATAGGTCTGGTTCTCGGCCAGGGTCTCGCCTTCGGCAGGCTGCACGGCCCAAGCGGGCATCGCCAGCGCGGTCAGCAGGGCGGTCGTCGCGAAAAGCTTGGTCATCCCAACTCCTCCAAGTTGTCTGTCGGTGTCGTGTCGCACCGGAATGGCGCGAGGTTTAGTGAAAGCACGGGTGTGGGCAAGCGGCGTTTCGCGCTTTCCAACCCGACCGCCCTGTGGAAAACAGGCCCGCATGACGCAACGGGGACATATCACGCTGGTGACGGGCGGCGCGCGGTCGGGCAAGTCTGCCCTGGCCGAACGGCTGGTCCTGCGCCATGCGATGCCGCGCATCTATATCGCCACGGCCCAGGCCCGCGACGCCGAGATGGGTGAAAGAATCAAGGCGCATCAACAGGATCGCGGACAGGGTTGGCGCACCATCGAAGAACCGCTGGATCTGGCCGGCACGCTGCGCGCGACCGACGGACAGGGCGTGCGCCTTGTGGATTGCCTGACGCTGTGGATGTCGAACTGTATGGGTTCGGCGGATATCGGCGCATTGACGGTGACGTTACGTCAGCAATGCTGTCCTGTCGTGCTGGTCAGCAACGAATTGGGGCAGGGGATCGTGCCGGAGAATGCCCTGGCCCGCCAGTTCCGCGACGATCACGGCCGGATGAACCAGGCGGTGGCGGCACTGGCCGACCAGGTCTGGATGGCCGTCAGCGGCATGCCCCTGCGCCTGAAACCCATGGCAGAGAGCCCCGATGACCCGATTTGACCAGATCGCCGCCGACCGTGCCGCCGCGCGCCAGGCCACGCTGACGAAACCCGCCGGATCGCTTGGCCGGCTGGAGGCGCTGGCCGTGTTCATGGCAGGCTGGCAGGGGACCGACCGCCCCACGCTGGACCGCGCGCAGGCGCTGGTCTTTGCGGGCAATCACGGGATCACGGCACAGGGCGTCACGCCCTTTCCGCCCGCGGTGACTGCGGCGATGGTCGCGAACTTTCGTGCAGGCGGCGCGGCGATCAATCAGCTGTGCCGTGTGGCGGGGGCCGATCTGGGCAGCGTCGCGCTGGATCTGGACCGGCCCACGGCCGATTTCACGCAAGGCCCTGCGATGACGTCGGCCGAGGTCGATGATGCGATGGCGCAGGGCGCCGCCGCCGTCGATCCCACCGCCCAGGTCCTGCTGCTGGGAGAGATGGGGATCGGCAATTCCACCACTTCGGCCGCACTTGCGGCGGCGACCTTTGGCGGACGGGCTGAGGACTGGGTCGGCCCGGGCACCGGCGCGCAGGGCGCGATGCTGGCCGCCAAGGTCCGCGTCGTGACGGAAGGGCTGACCCGTCACGCCGTGACCGGCACCCACGATACTTTGGCCGCGTTCGGCGGTCGCGAACAGGCGGCCATCTGCGGCGCGGTACGCCGTGCACGGGACCTGCGCATTCCGGTGATCCTGGACGGGTTCATCTGCACCGCCGCCGCTGCTGTGCTGACCCGCGATGACCCCGACGCGCTGTCCCACTGCCTGATCGGCCATGAAAGCGCCGAACAGGGGCACCGACGCCTGATCGCGTCGCTGGCGATGCAGCCCGTCTTGTCGCTGGACATGCGCTTGGGCGAGGGGTCCGGTGCCGCCGTGGCCCTTCTGGTGCTGCGCGCCGCGCTGGAGTGCCACAACGGCATGGCGACCTTTGCCGAGGCCGGGATTGTCTAGGTCGCACCAGATCGTCCTGGCGCTGGTCTTCCTGACGCGGCTGCCGCTTGGGCGCCTGCTGCCGTCCGAGGTTCTTCCGCTGTCCCGCGCGGCCTGGGCCTTTCCGCTGGCGGGGGCGGTGCTGGGACTGCTGGCCGGGGTGCCCCTGTGGATCATGGGGACGGGCCTGCTGCCGGCGGCGCTGTCCGTCGCGCTGGCCATCTGGCTGACCGGTGCGCTGCACGAGGATGCGCTGGCCGATTTCGCCGATGCGGGCGGCGGGCGGGACCGCGCCGACCGGCTGCGGATCATGCGCGAATCGACAATCGGCAGCTATGGCGCGGCCGCGCTGGTGGCGACGGGCCTGGTCCGCGTGGCGGCGCTGGCGGCGCTTGGACCGCTGGCGCTGATCGCGGCGGCCGCGGCGGGGCGGGTGGCACCGGTGGTGCTGATGCGTGCCCTGCCGCCGGCGCGGAGCGACGGGCTGGGTCAGGGGGCCGGACAGCCCTCGCGTCGGGCGGTGGTGGCGGCCACGCTGACGGGCGTTCTGGCGCTGCTGCTGGGTGCGCCGGGACCGGGGGCCGCGGCCTTGGCGATGGCGCTAATCGGGCTGTCGGTCGTGGCGGTCTCGCGCCGCGCCTGCCGCCTGCTGGGCGGGCAGACGGGCGATGTGCTGGGCGCGTCGGTGCTGCTTGCGGAATGTGCGGCGCTGGTCGGGATGGCCGCGCTGACCTAGGGTCAACTGGCGGAAAACCTTGACCCGCGCAGGCCGCTTGCCGCATATCCTGCCAGCCAGAACGACCGGGTCAACCGGACTGCGGCCAAAGGCCGTACCTTGAGGGAGGAGCATATCATGAGCGGCCTGTTGGCCCTTTCGCGCGGCATCGACCGCGTCACGACGCTGATCGGGCGCAGCGTCGCCTGGCTGATCCTGCTGGCCGTCGTCATCAGCGCCGTCAACGCGGTCGTCCGCAAGGTGTTCAGCATGTCGTCGAACGCCTGGCTGGAGGCGCAGTGGTACCTGTTCGGCGCGGCCTTCATGCTGGCCTCGGCCTGGACGCTGCTCGAGAACGAACATATCCGCATCGACGTGATCTATGGCCGCTGGTCGCGCCGGGTGCAGCATTGGATCGACCTTCTGGGCACGATCCTGTTCCTGATGCCCTTTACCACGGTCATGCTGTGGCTGACCTGGCCCGCCCTGATGGGCAGCATCCGCACCGGAGAGATATCGATGAACGCGGGCGGCCTGCCGCTCTGGCCGGCGCGGGGCGTGCTGGTGGTGGGCTTTGGCCTGCTGTTCGCCCAGGGCCTGTCCGAGATCGTCAAGAAGATCGCCGTCATGCGCGGCATCATTCCCGATCCGCACCAGAACACCGGACCGAACGAAGCCGCCAATCACGAGGCCGGGCTGATGCTGACGGGCCGCACCGACCAGACCGATGAACCGGAGCGCCGCCCGTGATCGACCTTATCGCCCACAACCTTGCCCCCATCATGTTCTTCTCGATGGTGGCGTTCCTGCTGTTCGGCTATCCGATCGCCTTTGCGCTGGCGGCCAACGGGCTGCTGTTCTTCTTCTTCGGGGTGTTCCTAACGCCCCTGTCCGACCAGGTGAACCTGGGTTGGAACCTGCTGGGGGCGCTTGGCGACCGCGTCTTCGGCGTGATGCGCAACGACACGCTGCTGGCCATCCCGTTTTTCACGCTGATGGGGATCGTGCTGGAACGGTCGCGCATGGCCGAGGAGCTTCTGGATACCATCGGCCAGCTGTTCGGCCCGGTCCGCGGCGGCCTTGCCTATGCGGTGATCCTGGTGGGCGCGCTGCTGGCGGCCACGACCGGCGTGGTCGCGGCCTCGGTCATCTCGATGGGCCTGATCTCTCTGCCGATCATGATGCGCTACGGCTATGACAAAAGCCTGTCGACGGGCGTGATCGCGGCGTCGGGGACGCTGGCGCAGATCATCCCGCCGTCGCTAGTGCTGATCGTGCTGGCCGACCAGCTGGGCCGTTCCGTCGGCGACATGTACAAGGCGGCGATGGTTCCGGCACTGGCGCTGGTCGGCGTCTACATCGTCTATGTCCTGATCCTGTCGATCCTGCGCCCCAAGGCCATGCCCGCCCTGCCGCTGGAGGCGCGCAGCCTGGGCGGCGGCGGCTGGTCGCTGGCCGTGGTGATCGTGCTGGCCGTCGCGATCTTCCAGCTGGCCAGCCGCTGGATGGATGCCAACGGCGTCACGAACGCGCCCATCTGGGCGGCGACCCTGGCGGTCGTGGTCCTGCTGATCCTGGCGGTCGCGGACCGCGCGACGGGTGGACGCTGGCTGTCGCCGATGACGCGGCAGGTCATCATCGTGATGATCCCGCCCCTGGCGCTGGTCTTTCTGGTGCTTGGCACGATCTTCCTGGGCATCGCCACGCCCACCGAAGGCGGCGCGATGGGTGCGATGGGCGCGCTGATCCTCTCGGCGATCAAGCGCCGCCTCAGCTTCGACGTGCTGAACCAGGCGCTGCTGTCGACGGTCAAGCTGTCGGCCTTCGTGATGTTCATCCTGCTGGGCGCGACCGTCTTCTCGCTGACCTATTATTCGGTCAACGGCCATATCTGGGTGCGCGACCTGCTGACCGCGCTGCCCGGCGGGGTCACTGGCTTCCTGATCATGTCCTGCATCATCATCTTCATCCTTGGCTTCTTCCTGGACTTCTTCGAGCTGGCCTTCGTCATCGTGCCGCTGCTGATCCCGGCGGCGAATGCGCTTGGCGTCGACCTGGTCTGGTTCGGGGTCATCCTGGCGGTGACGATGCAGACCTCGTTCCTGACCCCGCCGGTGGGCTTTGCGCTGTTCTACCTGCGCTCGGTCGCGCCGCGGAAATCCTATCGTGACAAGATCACCGGTCTGATGATGGACCCGATCACCACCCTGAATATCTATCGCGGCGCGGTTCCCTTCGTGGGGCTTCAGGTCCTGATGATCGCGGCGGTGATTGCGTTCCCGGGCATGGTCATGCACTACAAGGGGCCGGTCGTGGACACGTCGAACATGCGGATCGAGATCCCCATGGGCGGGGGGCTTGGCGGCGGTCTCGGTGGCGGCCTTGGTGGTGGGCTGGGCGGCGGCGGCGCGGCCCCGCAGGGTGGCAGCGGCGGGTTCGGCACGCTTGGCGGATTGGGCGGATCGCCCTTCGGCCAACAGCAGCCGGCTCCGGCGACGCCGACCCCGGACGCAACCGCCCCTGACGCACCCGCAGCAGCCAGCTCTGCGCCGGAAGCCGCGACCCCCGAGGCGGCGGCGCCCTCCGGCGGGATGGGCCTGGGCTTCGGCGGGCCTCCTCCGGGCCTGTCGGGGAACTGACGGGCGGGCCCGTCACCGCGGGCCCGATGCACCAACGAAAAACCCCCGCGCAGCACCTGCGCGGGGGTTTCGCATTCCGATGGGGTCGACCGATCAGCCGCCGACGGCCAGGGTGCCGTTGCGCTGCTGGATCATCATGAAGGTGTCGAACGTGTATTCCGCGGTCTGCTGGTACAGGTACCAGTCGTCGCGGAACTGCAGCATCGCCTCGTACTGCGTCTTGAAGGACTCGTTCTCGGCCGAGACCTCGGCATAGACCTCGTTCGCGGCGGCGAAGGATGCGGCCAGCACCTCCTCGCTGAACGAGCGCAGCTGCGCGCCCGAACCGACAAGCTCCTTGAGCGCGGTCGGGTTCTTCATGTCGTATTTCGCCAGCATGTTCTGGTCGGTAGCCTGCGCGCAGGTCCGGAACAGCGACTTGTAGTTCTCCGGCAGTTCGTCCCACTTGCCCTTGTTCACGAAGAAGCTGACCGTCGGGCCGCCCTCCCAGAAACCGGGATAGTAGTAATAGGGCGCGACCTTCTGGAATCCCAGCTTGCTGTCGTCATAGGGGCCGACCCATTCGGCCGCGTCGATCGTCCCGCGCTCCAGCGAGGGATAGATGTCGCCGCCGGCGATCTGCTGCGGCACCACGCCCAGCTTCTCGACGACCCGGCCCGCCAGGCCGGAAATGCGCATCTTCAGGCCCTGCATGTCGGCCAGAGAGTTGATTTCCTTACGATACCAGCCGCCCATCTGCACGCCGGTGTTGCCGCCCGGATAGCTGACCAGATTGTACTTTTCCAGGAAGGTGTTGTAGTTCTCGATGCCGCCGCCCTGATAGTTGTAGGCGTTCTTGGCGCGGGCCGAGAAGGTGAACGGCAGGTCGGCACCGCAGGCGAAGGCCGGGTCCTTGCCCCAGTTGTAGTAGCCCACCGAATGCGAACATTCGACGGTGCCGTCGGTGGTCGCGTTGATGGCGTCCAGGCCCGGCACGATCTCTCCGGCCGAGAACACCTGGATCTGGAAGCGGCCGTCGGTCGCCTCGGACAGGCGCTGAGAGATTTCCTCGGCGCCGCCATAGATGGTGTCCAGCGACTTGGGAAAGCTGGAGGCCAGGCGCCAGTTGATCTGCGGTGCCTCTTGCGCGATGGCGGGCGCGGCCAGCACGCTGCCTGCTGCCGCCGCAGCACCGCCGATGGACGCCCGCGCGATGAAGGACCGCCGGTCCAACGCTTTGGAATCTTTCATTCTGTCTCCTCCGCTTGGGTCGGTGGGCCCCCTCGGCCCGCAACTTCCCACCCTGCATGGCCGACAGTTTAGCCCCGCTTTCGGGCCTGTCGAGTGTTCTGAGACCGATCCCCCAAAGTTATTTCACGCCGCCGGCCCTGATGCAGTCGCGCAACCGCACGCAGGCAATTGTGCCCGCAAAAACGGCGCATTATCAGGGATGTCGCGGCAAGGAGGCTCAGATGCGCATCGAGGATTGGCAGCCCGACCTGACCGGCCAGCCCGGACCCAAGTTCCGCGCCCTGGCCAACGCCCTGCGCGAGGCCGCGCGGTCGGGCCAGTTGGCGCCCGGCACGCGCCTGCCGCCGATGCGCGACCTGGCCTGGCGGCTGAAGGTCACGACCGGGACCGTCGCCCGGGCCTATCAGGTGGCCGCCGCCGAAGGCGTCGTGGAAAGCCATGTGGGACGCGGCAGCTTCATCGCCGCGGCGCGCCCCCGTCGCCCGGTGCCGCAGCCGCTGCTGTACGAAAGCCTGGACCACCCCGCATCGCCGCAGGGCCCGGCCGACCTGCGCATCCCGCAGCTGCCCGATTGCGGTCAGGCGCGGGTCCTGGCCACGCATCTGGCGGCGATGGCGGCGGACATGGACGCGTCGGTCCTGGATTACACCCCGCTCAGCCGCGACCAAGATTGCCGGGGCGCGGCATTGGACTGGATGTCCGTCCGACCCCTGGGGACGGTGGCCGACCACGACATGGTCCTGACGCACGGCGGTCAGCACGCGATCACGCTGGTCATGGCGCTGTGCCTGGCGGATCAGCCCGCGCAGGTCATGGTCGAGGCGCTGACCTATCCCGGCATCACCCACGCGGCACGCCTGATGCGCGCCCAGACACAGGCGGTGGCGCTGGACGATCAGGGCATGATCCCCGAGGATCTGGACCGCGTCGCCCGCGCCACGGGGGCGCGGCTGGTGTGCCTGACGCCCTCGGCGCAGAACCCGACGCTGGCGTCGATGGGGGCCGCCCGGCGCGACCGCATCGTCGAGGTGGCGCGCCGCCACGACCTGCAGATCATCGAGGACGAATGCTATGCGCCCAGCCCACGTCCCGATGCGCCCCCCAGCCTGCGCGCCCTGGCGCCCGAGCGGGTCTGGCATGTCAGCAGCCTGTCAAAGATCATCGCCGCGGGCCTGCGCTTCGGCGTGCTGATCTGCCCCGAGGGGATGGGCCAGGCGGGGCGCGTGGCCGCGCAGCACAGCCATATGGGCCTGTCGCAGCCGATCACCGGGCTGGTGACGCGGCTGCTTCGGTCCGGCGATGGCGATCGGATCGCCCGCGAGGTTCAGGCGCAGGTGGCGGATCGGCTGGCCTTGGCGCAGGAGGCGTTGGCGGGTCTGGATGCGCGGGGTCAGGCCGGCGTGCCGATGGTCTGGCTGCCGCTGCCCGCGCCGTGGACGGCCGCCGATTTCGCGTCGCGCGCGGCGGCGGCGGGGGTGATCGTGCGCCCGTCGTCGGATTTCTGCGGCCCGGCACAGGCGCCGGTGCAGGGAGTGCGCATCGCGCTGAACTGTCGGATGCCGCGCGACAGGCTGGCCGCCGCGCTGCAGACCCTAGGCCAGATGGCAAGGTCCGGCCCCGAGGCGGGGCCGGACTGAGGCCTCAGCGCAGGATGCTGCGGCCGGCGTATTCGGCGGTGGCGCCCAGCATTTCCTCGATGCGGATCAGCTGGTTGTACTTGGCCAACCGGTCGGAACGGGCCAGCGAACCGGTCTTGATCTGACCACAGTTGGTGGCGACGGCCAGGTCGGCGATGGTTGCGTCCTCGGTCTCGCCCGAACGATGCGACATGACGCTGGTATAGCCCGCGCGGTCGGCCATGCGCACGGCGTCCAGCGTTTCCGACAGCGTGCCGATCTGGTTGACCTTGACCAGCAGGCTGTTGCCGCAGCCGCGCTCGATCCCCTGGGCCAGGCGCACGGGGTTGGTCACGAACAGATCGTCGCCGACCAGCTGCACGCGATCGCCTAGACGGTCGGTCAGCTGCTTCCAGCCGTCCCAGTCATCCTCGGCGCAGCCATCCTCGATCGACAGGATCGGATAGGCGTCGCACAGGGCGGCCAGGTAATCGACGTTCTCGCCGGGGGTCAGGGACTTGCCCTCGCCCTTCATCTCGTAGTTGCCGCCCTTGAAGTATTCGGTGGAGGCGCAGTCCAACGCCAGCATGATGTCGTCGCCGGGACGATAGCCGGCCTTCTCGATGGCCTTCAGGATGAAATCCAGGGCGTCGCGGGTGGACGACAGGTTCGGGGCAAAGCCGCCCTCGTCGCCGATGCCCGTGGACAGGCCCGCCGCCGACAGCTCCTTTTTCAGCGTGTGGAAGATCTCCGAGCCCATGCGTACGGCTTCGCGGATGTTCTCCGCGGCGACGGGCATGATCATGAATTCCTGGATGTCGATCGGGTTGTCCGCATGTTCGCCGCCATTGATGATGTTCATCATCGGGACCGGCAGGATGCGCGCGCTGGTACCGCCGACATAGCGGTAGAGCGGCTGGTTGGTCGCATCCGCCGCGGCCTTGGCCACCGCCATCGACACGCCTAGGATCGCGTTGGCGCCCAGGCGCCCCTTGTTGGGCGTACCGTCCAGCTCGCACATCATCATGTCGATGGCGCGCTGTTCGGTCGAATCCTCGCCCACCAGGTTCTCGGCGATCTCGCCGTTGACGGCGGCCACCGCCTCCAGCACGCCCTTGCCCATATAGCGGGACTTGTCGCCGTCGCGCTTTTCGACCGCCTCGTGCGCGCCGGTCGACGCGCCGGAGGGAACGGCCGCGCGGCCCATGGTGCCGTCTTCCAGGGTCACGTCGACCTCGACGGTCGGGTTGCCGCGGCTGTCCAGGATTTCACGGGCGAAGATGTCGATGATGGCGGTCATAAGCGCACTCCGGTTGATGCTTGGCGCCTTGTTAGCGCCGCAAGCCCGGTTTCGCAATCTTCACGGAAAGCGGATGCGCGCCCAGATCGGCAGGTGGTCGGACGCGTCGCGCGCGCCCGCCTCGTTGAAGACGCCGGTTTCCAGGACGTGCAGGTTCGTGGACAGGGCCATCCGGTCCAGCCGCAGCCGGGGCAGGGGCGCGGGCCAGGACGGTCCCGGCGCCACGACCCGGAACCCGGCCAGCGATTCAAGGCCCCGGTCGTCGCGCCATTCGTTGAAATCGCCCATCATCACGATATGGTCGTCCGCGATCCGAGAGGCCTGCGCGGTGATCCGGGCCAGCTGCGCACGCCGCGACGACCGCGCCAGCCCTAGATGCGCGCCGATCAGCGTCAGGCCCGGCAGGCGCAGCGCCACCGCGCCGCGCGGCTCCAGACCCGGCAGGGGCAGCCGGCGCAGCACCGCCTGTTCGGCCAGATGCGGGCGCATCAGGATCGTCTGGCCATGCCAGCCCAAACTGCTTTCGGTCGTGCCGTAGATATCGGCAGGCACCAAACCCGTTTCCGACTGGATCAGGTTGCGCGGCAGGGCCTCGGGGCGGGCGCCAAGGCGAAAATCCACCTCCTGCAGGGCGATGATGTCCGGGTCCAGCGACCGGATCACCGCCAGGTTGCGCAGCGGCGCATGCGGGCCGGTCATCCCGCGGCACTTGTGCAGGTTGTAGCTTGCGATCTTCAGCATCAATCCATCCGAGCTGGCGTTGCGGGTGATCTTGGCGGGGTCCGCGTCACGCGCAAGGGGCAGGCGCGCACAACCCCGTCAGGTGCCGCAGAACGTCTGGCGAACCGCCTGCGCAGGTGTCGGTGCCTGCGCCAGATCTGCCCAATCGGTGCGCAGGTCGCGCGGATGGGTGATCGCGTCGAACAGTCGTTCGAAAGGCGCCATGTCGCCCGCCACGGCGGATGCGATCGCCTGTTCGACCCGGTGGTTGCGCGGAATGCGCCGCGGGTTGGCCCGGACCATCGCGGTCGTGTCGGGCGACAGCGCCTGCCAGTCGCGGGCCCAGGTGTCGAAGGCCGCGGGGTCGGCGAATTCGTCGCGCGCGGTCCCGTCCGACAGGCCCGCGAAGACACGGGTGAAATCGGCCCGCTGTTCGGCCATCATCTGCAGCAGACTCTCGATCAGCGACTGGTTCGCGGCACCATCGATGCCCAGCTTGTCGCCGAACCGGCGCAGCCATGCGGCCTGATACAGCGGTGCAAAGCGATGGACGGCGGTGGTCGCGGCCTCGACCGCGGCCTCCTCCTCTCCCATCAGGGGGATCAGGCAGGTCGCGAACTGGGCCAGGTTCCAGACGGCGATCTGGGGCTGGTTCGCCCAGGCATAGCGGCCCTGGCGGTCGATCGAGGAAAAGACCGTATCGGGGTGATAGACATCCATGAAGGCACAGGGCCCGTAATCGATCGTCTCGCCCGAGATCGCCATGTTGTCGGTGTTCATCACCCCGTGGATGAAGCCCAGCGCCATCCATTGCGCGATCGTTTCAGCCTGCGCGGCGACCACCCGGTCCAGCAGGGCCAGGGGGCCGTCCGCGTCAGGATAGTGGCGCGCGATCACGTGGTCGGTCAGGGCCGCCAGTGCATCCTTGCGGTCGCGCACGGCAAAGTACTGGAACGTGCCGACGCGGATGTGGCTGGCGGCGACGCGGGTCAGGACGGCACCGGGCAGGCCGCCCTGTTCGCGCCACACCTGATCGCCGGTGGCGACGGCGGCCAGCGCACGGGTCGTAGGCACGCCCATCGCCGCCATGAATTCGCTGACCAGGTATTCGCGCAGCACCGGCCCCATCCAGGCCCGCCCGTCGCCGCGACGAGAGAAGGGCGTCGGCCCCGACCCCTTCAGCTGGATGTCAAAACGTGCCCCGTCGGGGGCCACGATCTCTCCCAGAAGGACGGCGCGCCCGTCGCCCAGCTGCGGCACGAAGCCGCCGAACTGGTGCCCGGCATAGGCCTGGGCCAGCGGCGCCGCACCCTGCGGGACGGCATTGCCCGACAGCATCTCGACTGTCAGCGCGTCGCGGTCCAGCCCCAGTCGATCCGCCAGCGGTCCGTTCAGCGCAAGCAGGCTGGGGGCGGTGACGGGGGTGGGGTCCACGCGGGCAAAGAACCCTTGCGGCATCCGGGCATAGCTGTTGTCGAAACGGATCATCGCGGTCTCCTTTGACCATTACATAGGCGCGCATCCCGGCATTGCCAGCCCGGAACCCTTGCGCCACAGGCGTCAAGGGCGTATCCGCATCCGGCAAAAGGAGCTGTCCCATGAAATTTCTCGACCTCGCCAAAGTCTATATCCGCTCGGGCGGGGGTGGCGCGGGCTGCGTGTCGTTCCGCCGCGAGAAGTTCATCGAATACGGCGGTCCCGATGGCGGTGACGGCGGCCGCGGCGGCGATGTCTGGGCCGAGGCGGTCGATGGGCTGAACACCCTGATCGACTTCCGCTATCAGCAGCATTTCTTTGCCAAGTCCGGTCAGCACGGCATGGGCAGCCAGATGACCGGCAAGTCCGCCGATGACGTCGTGCTGCGGGTGCCCGTCGGCACCGAGATCCTGGACGAGGACGAGGAGACCGTGATCGCGGACATGACCGAGGTTGGACAGCGCGTGCTGTTGGCCAAGGGCGGCAACGGGGGCTGGGGGAACCTGCATTTCAAGTCCTCGACCAACCGCAGCCCGCGCACCGCCAATCCTGGGCTGGAGGGGGTCGAGCGGACCATCTGGCTGCGGCTGAAGCTGATCGCGGATGCGGGCCTTGTGGGCCTGCCCAATGCCGGCAAGTCGACCTTCCTGGCTGCCGTGTCGAACGCGCGTCCCAAGATCGCCGACTACCCCTTCACCACGCTGCACCCCAACCTTGGCGTCGTCGGCGTGGACGGGCGCGAATTCGTGATGGCCGACATTCCGGGTCTGATCGAGGGCGCGAGCGAGGGCCGGGGCTTGGGCGATCAGTTCCTGGGCCATGTCGAACGGTCGAACGTGCTGCTGCATCTGGTGGACGGCACATCCGAGACCGTGGCCGAGGATGCGCGCACCATCCTGACGGAACTGGAGGCCTATTCGCCGGTGCTGATGCAGAAGCCGCGCGTGACCGCACTGAACAAGATCGATGCGCTGGAGGAGGAGGAGATCGCCGAGCGCCGCGTCGCGTTGGAGGCAGAGCTGGGCCATCCGGTCATGCTGATGTCGGGCGTGGCCCGGACCGGCGTGACCGACGTGCTGCGCGCGCTGTGGACCCAGATCGAGCCCTCGCGCGCCCCCGCCGCCCCCGAAACGCCCGAGGGGACATGGCAGCCGTGAGCGTGCCGCAGCTTGGCGGGGCCCGCAGGCTGGTCGTCAAGATCGGCTCGGCGCTGCTGGTCGGCCCCGAGGGCCTGCGCGGCGACTGGCTGCGCGGGCTGTGCGACGATGTGGCGGCATGGCGGGCGCAAGGCTGCGACGTCGTGCTGGTCAGTTCAGGGTCGATCGCGCTAGGGCGGCGGGTGCTGGGCCTGCCTTCCGGCGCGCTGCCGCTGGAACAGGCGCAGGCCGCGGCGGCCGTCGGCCAGATCCGCCTGGCTCGCGCCTATGAGGAGGCCCTGGCACCCCATGGCGTCATCACCGCACAGGTTCTGCTGACGCTGGAGGACAGCGCCGACCGTCGCCGCTATCTGAACAGCCGCGCGACGATGCAGACCCTGCTGGGCCTGGGCGTCGTGCCCATCGTGAACGAGAACGACACCGTCGCCACCGACGAGATCCGCTTTGGCGACAACGATCGCCTGGCCGCACAGATCGCCGTGACCTGCGGCGCGGACCAGCTGCTTCTGCTGTCGGATGTCGACGGGCTCTATACGGCAAACCCCAAGACCGATCCGACGGCCCGCCATCTGCCGGTGATCGAGACGATCACCCCCGAGATCGAGGCGATGGGCGGCGACCCCGTGTCGGGCCTGTCCAAGGGCGGCATGAAGACCAAGCTGATGGCCGCGCGCACCGCGGTGGCGGGCGGGTGTGCGATGGCGATTGCCGAGGGGTCGGTCCTCCGCCCGCTGTCGGCCGTTGCACAGGGCGCCCGGACCACGTGGTTCCTGCCCGAGGCGGACCCGCAGCTTGCCCGCAAGCGCTGGATCGCGGCGATGAAGCCCAAGGGTACGGTCATCGTGGACGACGGCGCGCGCCTGGCGCTTGGCCGCGGCAAATCGTTGCTGCCCGCGGGCGTGACGCAGGTGCAGGGCGATTTCGGGCGCGGCGATCCGGTGGCGATCACAGACCACGCCGGTCAGCGTCTGGCGACCGGGCTGATCCGCTATACCGCGACCGAAGCGCGGGCCATCGCCGGTCATCACTCGGCACAGATCGAGACGATCCTGGGCTATCCCGGTCGGGCGGCATTGATCCATCGCGATGACATGGTGACGTGACGGGCCTCTGACGTCCCATCGGGCAAAGGAACCGAAAGGGGGGTCCGGGGGGCTGGCCCCCCGGCCGTCGCGGGACGCAATCAGCCGCCGACGGGGCGCCGTGCTCCGGTCAGGCGGGCGACGCCGCGGCTGCGGGTCAGGCGGATCGCGGTGCTGCCCGGCGTGGGCAGCGAAAGGACGGCCTGCCGCAGCGCCAGGATCGCCTCGTCGCTGCTGCGCGGCAGGTCCGCTGGCATGATCGGTGCGCCGATGGTCACGCGATAGGGTTGGCCGGTCTTGTTCAGCACCTCGTTGAACAGCGTCACGTCGCGCAGCGTCGGATGGATCTTGTCGAACAAGTAGAAAAGCGCCGAATTGCGCGCCCGGATGCGCAGCGGGATCACCGGCAGATCGAACTTGCGGGCGATCATTGCGGCGCTTGCCATCCAAGGACGCTCGTTCAGGGTCAGGCCGGTGCGCTTGGCAAGGCGGCCCGACGGAAAGATCAGGCCGATCCGGCCCGCCGCAATCGCGTCGCGGGTATAGTCCATCGTCGCGCGGGTCTTGGCGTGGCTGCGCTTTTCGACCCGCCATTCGACCGGGGCGATCATGTCGATCATCTGCGGCAGCACGCGGATCATGTCGTGGTTGGCATAGATGAACACGTCGTCGCGCAGCTGCGAGATCACCGCATTCAGGAAGATCCCGTCCGCGATGCCGGTGGGATGGTTGGCAACGATCAGGGCGGGGCCGGTGGCGGGGATATGCTCCAACCCTTCGACCTGCAGATCGCGGACGATCAGGTCGCTCATCCGACGGAAGATCTCGGCCGGGGGCAGGTCGCGAAACTCGGCGCCCAGATCGACAGTGCGGGGATAGCGCAGAAGATGCATCATCGCCCACCGCGCCACGCGGTCGCGGGGGCGGCCCGAAAACAGCCAAGGCGCCCGCTCCGCGATCAGCGGGTCCAGGCGCGCCTGCATCTCGGCCCGGGCCTCCTCATGCTTGCCCATCGCGTCCCCCTCAGCGTCCCGCAGCGATCATGCGCGAGACCATCTCGCGTGTATTGCGGCTCAAACCCGCGAGAGATGCGATCCGTTCCAATGCATTGCGCGCGTGATCGCGGCGCGCGGCGTCATAGCGGGGCCATGTCTCGAACGCGGTGGACATGCGCGCGGCGATCTGGGGATTGACCGCATCCATGCGCATCAGCCAATCCGCCGTGAACGCATAGCCCGACCCGTCGGCCGCGTGAAAGCCCGCATGGTTCGCCGCCAGACCGCCCAGCAGCGCGCGAAAGCGGTTGGGGTTCTTCCAGTCGAAATCGGGGCGCGCGGCCAGCCGTTCCGCGAAGGCGACGGCGTCAGACGGGGGCGCGGCCATGACCTGGATGCCGAACCATTTGTCCATGACCAGCCGGTTGTCGGCGAACTCGTCGTGCAGCATCCGCAACGCACTGTCGCCGCGGCCAAGGCGCAGCAGCACGGCAAGTGCGGCCATGCGTTCGGTCATGTTGCCCGCGATGCCGAACAGCACCTCGGCCCGGTCGCCGCCGTCGATCCGCCCCAACAACCCCAGCGCCGCGATGCGCAGCGACCGGCGCGCAGCCGCGTCCGCATCGGGGGAATAGGCGCCCGGCACGGTCATCGTGTCGTACAGTTCTGCCAGCAGATCCTGATGCGCCATGGCAATGCGGCGGGCCAGCCCCGCACGCGCCTGGTGGATCGCATCGGGGTCGGGCGTGGTGCCGGTGGCGGCCAGACGGGTCGCGATCTCCTCCTCGCCGGGCAGGTTCAGGCACAACGCACGGAATGCCGGATCGGCCTCGGCATCGCCGGCCAGCGCGCCGATCGCGGTGATGTAGTCGTCGCCCGCATCCGCTCCGCGCGCCAGCTGGGTCAAGGCGGACAGCGCCAGTTCGCGCCCCGCCTCCCACCGGGCAAAGGGGTCGGTGTCATGGGCCAGCAGGAAGGCCCGCGTCGCATCGTCCATCTGCCGCTGCAGCATCACGGGGGCCGAGAACCCGCGCAGGACCGACGCGACGGGCCGTGCACCCAGACCCTCGAAGCTGAAGCTTTGCCGATCCTCGGTCATCTCCAGGACGCGGGTCGGCGCGACCTCGTCGCCGTTCGGGCCGATCAGGCCGACCGCGATCGGAATGACGCGGGCCAGCTTGTCGGGTTGACCGGGAGTGGGCGGCGTCTGCTGCGTGAAGTCCAGCGTCAGCGTGCCGTCCTGCCAGGTTTCCTGCAGGGTCAGAACAGGGGTCCCGGCGTCGGTGTACCAGCGCTTGAACTGGGCAAGGTCACGGCCGGTGGCATCCTCGAAGACCTTCAGCCAATCCTCGATGGTGGCGGCATCGCCGTCGTGGCGGTCGAAATACAGGTCCAGCGCGCGGGCATAGCCGTCGTCACCGACCAGCCGCTTCAGCATGCCGATGACCTCTGCGCCTTTCTCATAGACCGTCGCGGTATAAAAGTTGTTGATCTCCTCGTACCGGTCGGGACGCGGGGGATGGGCCAGCGGACCCTGATCCTCGCGGAACTGCCGCGCGCGCAGGGTCTGCACATCCTCGATCCGCTTGACCGCGGCCGAGCGCAGGTCGCTGGTGAACTGCTGGTCGCGAAAGACCGTCAGCCCTTCCTTGAGACACAGCTGGAACCAGTCGCGGCAGGTGATGCGGTTGCCGGTCCAGTTGTGGAAATACTCATGCGCGATCACCGCCTCGATCCGCTCATAGTCGCCATCGGTCGCGGTATCCGGAGAGGCCAGCACCAGTTTCGAGTTGAAGATGTTCAACCCCTTGTTTTCCATGGCGCCCATGTTGAAATCGTCGACCGCGACGATGTTGAACACATCCAGGTCATATTCGCGGCCATAGACGTCCTCGTCCCAGCGCATCGACTTGATCAGGCTCTCCATCGCAAAGCCCGCGCGGTCCTGATCGCCGGGACGGACCCAGACGTTCAGATCGACCGCGCGCCCCGACCGGGTGGTAAAGCTGTCGCTGACCGCCACCAGATTGCCCGCCACCAGCGCGAACAGATAGGCAGGCTTGGGCCAGGGGTCATTCCATTCCGCGACGCCGTCCTGGGCGCGCACGGGGTTGCCGTTCGACAGCAGCACCGGCAGGTCGCTGCGCAGCGTCACGCGGAACGTGGTCATCACGTCCGGGCGGTCGGGATAGAAGGTGATGTGGCGAAACCCCTCGGCCTCGCACTGGGTGCAGAAGATGCCGCCCGACAGATACAGCCCCTCGAAGGCGGTGTTGTCCTGCGGGTCGATGCGCACATCGGTCGCCAGCGTGAAGGGCACGCGGGGCAGGGCGGCGGCGCGGATGGTCAGCGTCTCGTCGTCGCGAAGGACGTGGGCCGGGTCCACGGTCAGCCCGTCGATGCGCAGCGACTGCAACCGCAGCCCCGCGCCGCCATCCAGCACCAGATCGACCGGCAGGTCCGACGGCTCCAGGTCCAGTTCGGTCAGAACGACCGTGTCGCGGGGGGCCAGGGTCACGTCCAGCCGGGTCTGTGACAGGGTGAACGGCCAAGGACGGTAATCGGCAAGGTGCTGGACAGGCTGCGGTTTCTCGACGGACATGGTCAGCGGCCTTTCGTAAAAATGCGGCCGCAAGCGGAACCCCGGCCTTTAGTCGGTGTTAATCGCCTGAACGCCGGCTCGCAAGGCGTGGCGTCGGGCGTTGGCGGTTGACAGCCGAACGGTCACACGCCACAGCTTCGCGACCTAACCCGGTCAAAATACAGTCTGAATCGGAGACCTGCATGAGCTATGATCCCAACGATCCGAACCGCGTGAAACCCGGCACCACCCCCAAGGAAACCTATGTCGAGCCCGTGGAGCGCAAGTCGTCTGCGCTGCCGCTGATCATCGGTGTCCTGCTGGCGTTGGCGCTGGCCTATTTCGTGCTGCAGCGTTTCATGGCTGATGACACGACCGTCGTCGAAGGTGACACCACCACGGTGACGACCACCGAGCCCGCCCCCGAGACGACCACGGCCCCCGCCGTCGTCGAAGAACCCGAAGTCGATGCCGCGGCGTCCGAGGCCGAAGCCGCTGCCGACAACGCGGCAGCCGAAGCAGAGGCCGCAGCCGAGAGCGCGTCAGAGGCCGCCGATGACGCCGCCGCCGGTGCCGCCGATGCAGCCGACGACGCCGCCGATGCCGCCGGCGCCGCTGCCGACAGCGCGGTCGAAGCCGCAGGCAACGCAGCCGACGCAGCCGGCACCGCGATCGACAACGCCGTTGACGGTGCAGGCGAGGCCGCATCGAACGCAGCGGATGCCGCAGCAGATGCAGCCGACAGCGCGGCTGACGCCGTTGACGACGCCGTCAGCGTCGAAGAGCCCGCGACCACCCCTGCGCCTGCGACCACCGCGCCGGCGACCACCACGACGCCGGCTCCGGCGAACTGATCCGACCGGTCAGGTCATAGAACGGCCCGGATGCATCCGCATCCGGGCCGTTTTCACATGCGCTGGACCAGTTGTTCCCAAGCCGCCGCAGTTGTCTTTCCGAGCCGGTCGCGACAGCGCAGCCTTGTGAAACAATATTTCGCGATGCTATGACGTTTGCGACGAAAGATCACCAGACCGGGGGGCATCAGAGCCATGAAGATTGGCGCAACGAGGGAAAGCTTCGAGGGCGAGGCGCGGGTGGCGATCACGCCATCCACCGCCGCGCATCTGGGCAAGCTGGGACATGACGTATTCGTGGAAAGCGGCGCGGGCGCGCGCGCGGGTTTCGCTGACGACGACTATCGCGGTGCCGGCGTGACGGTCTGCCAGACCGCGGCAGAGCTGATCGATGCGGTGGACGTGGTGGCCAAGGTGCGCCAGCCGACCACGGCCGAGATCGGCCAGATGAAGGCGGGGCAGACGCTGATCTCGTTCTTCTATCCGGCGCAGAACGCCGAACTGCTGGCGCAGGCCAAGGACCAGGGCATCACCGCGATCGCCATGGACATGGTGCCGCGCATCAGCCGCGCGCAGAAGATGGACGCGCTGTCGTCGATGGCCAACATCGCGGGCTATCGCGCCGTCATCGAGGCGGCGAACAACTTCGGCCGCTTCTTCACCGGACAGGTGACGGCGGCAGGCAAGGTCCCGCCGGCCAAGGTGCTGGTCGTTGGGGCAGGGGTCGCAGGTCTTGCGGCCATCGGCACCTCGGTCAGCCTTGGCGCGCAGGTCCATGCCTTTGACGTGCGCCCCGAAGTGGCCGAACAGATCGAATCGATGGGTGCCGAGTTCGTCTATCTGGAGTTCGACGCGCCCGCGCAGGACGGCGCCGCCACGGGCGGCTATGCCGCGCCGTCGAGCCCCGAGTTCCGCGAGAAGCAGCTGGCCCGGTTCCGCGAGCTGGCACCCCAGATGGACATCGTCATCACCACGGCGCTGATCCCCGGCCGCGACGCGCCCAAGCTGTGGACCGCCGACATGGTGGCCATGATGAAGCAGGGCAGCGTCATCATCGATCTGGCGGCTGAAAAGGGCGGCAACTGCGAACTGACCGTGCCGGATGAACGCATCGTCACCGACAACGGCGTGGTCATCGTCGGCTATACCGACTTTCCGTCGCGCATGGGCGCGCAGGCCTCCGAGCTGTACGGCAACAACATCCGCCATTTCGTGGCCGACCTGACGCCCAAGAAGGATGGCGTCATCGTCCACAACATGGAAGACGACGTCATCCGCGGCGCGACGGTCGTGCATGATCATGACGTGACCTGGCCGCCCCCGCCGCCCAAGGTCGCCGCCATCGCGGCGCAGAAGCCCAAGGAGAAGAAGAAGGAGCTGACCCCCGACGAACGCCGCGCCGCCGACGCCGCGGCCTTCAAGGCCGAGACCGCCAGCCAGATCAAGCTTCTGCTGGGCGGTGGCCTGGTCGTGCTGCTGATCGGGCTGATCGCGCCCGCCAGCTTCATGTCGCATTTCATCGTCTTCGTGCTGGCCTGTTTCGTGGGCTTCCGGGTGATCTGGAACGTGGCGCATTCGCTGCACACGCCGCTGATGGCCATCACGAACGCGATCAGTTCGATCATCATCCTGGGCGCGCTGATGCAGATCGGGTCGGGATCGGCCTGGGTCGTGATCCTGGGCGCGCTGGCCGTGCTGATGGCATCGGTCAACATCTTTGGTGGCTTCATGGTCACCCGGCGCATGCTTGCCATGTTCCAGAAGTCGTAAGGGGTCGGGACAATGGAATACGGATTCACCACTGCGGCCTATGTGGTCGCCTCGGTCCTGTTCATCCTGTCGCTTGGCGGGCTATCGGGACAGGAAAGCGCCAAGCGCGCGATCTGGTACGGCATCGTCGGCATGGGCCTTGCGGTCGTGGCGACGCTGTTCGGGCCGGGCGCGGGCAACTGGCTGCTGTCGCTGATCATGATCGCCATCGGCGGCACCGGCGGCTGGCTGGTCGCCAAGCGCGTGCAGATGACCGAGATGCCTCAGTTGGTCGCGGCGATGCATTCGCTGGTCGGTCTGGCCGCGGTCTTTGTCGGCTTCAACGCCCAGATCGAGCTGTCGCGCGTCCTGCGCCTGCGTGCCGAAGGGTTCGAGGCTGAACTGACCGGTTTTGCGGCCCTGCTGGCCCACAAGACCGCCCCCGAGATCGCCATGCTGAAGATCGAGGTCTTCCTGGGCATCTTCATCGGCGCGGTGACCTTCACCGGGTCGGTCGTGGCCTTCGGCAAGCTGGCGGGCCGCGTCGACGGCAAGCCCAAGAAGCTGCCGGGCGGCCACATGCTGAACGCGGGTGCGCTGGCGCTGTCGCTGCTGATCGGGGTGCTGTATTTCACCGGCGTCGGTCCGGCGGTGTTCTGGCTGATCCTGGTGACGCTGCTGGCGTTCTTCATCGGCTATCACCTGATCATGGGCATCGGCGGCGCGGACATGCCGGTCGTGGTGTCGATGCTGAACAGCTATTCCGGTTGGGCGGCGGCGATGATCGGCTTTACCCTGTCGAACGATCTGCTGATCGTGACGGGCGCGCTGGTCGGATCGTCGGGTGCGATCCTGTCCTACATCATGTGCAAGGCGATGAACCGGAACTTCGTCAGCGTGATCCTGGGCGGTTTCGGCGGAGAGACCGGCCCCGCAGCCGAGATCGAGGGCGAGCAGATCGCCATCGATGCGGACGGCGTGGCATCCGCGCTGAACGAGGCGGACAGCGTCGTGATCGTGCCCGGCTATGGCATGGCCGTGGCGCAGGCGCAGGGTGCGGTCAGCGAACTGACGCGCAAGCTGCGCGCGGCGGGCAAGACGGTGCGTTTTGCCATCCACCCCGTCGCGGGGCGTCTGCCGGGCCACATGAACGTGCTGCTGGCCGAGGCCAAGGTCCCCTATGACATCGTGCTGGAGATGGACGAGATCAACGAGGATTTCCCCTCGACCGACGTCGTCATCATCATCGGGTCCAATGATATCGTGAACCCCGCGGCCCAAGACGATCCGAACAGCCCCATCGCCGGCATGCCCGTGCTGGAGGTGTGGCGCGCCAAGCAGGTCTTCGTGTCCAAGCGCGGGCAGGGCACCGGCTATAGCGGCATCGAGAACCCGCTGTTCTTCAAGGAGAACACCCGGATGTTCTATGGCGACGCCAAGGACAGCATCAACAAGCTGCTGCCCATGATCGACTGATCCGGCGCAATCGTGCCACGGACGCCCGCCGGTTCACAGCCGGCGGGCGTTCCCACTTGTGCCGCCTGTCGCGGTGGTCTTGAAATGGGGCAGGGGCCGTTGCCCCGTCTTCAGGAGCGGCAGATGAACCCGGCCACCGAACATCCCCTGCGCTATGCGCTGGTCAACGAACTGCATGCCCGGCCCTCGCCGCGGATCACCGCGCCGGCGACCGCGGTCTTCGTGGCGTTCAAGGAACCGCGCGACGCCGCCAACCGCGACCGGGCACAGGATCTGGCGCATCTGGGCGAACTGGTCAGCCGCCATGGCGGTCCACGCCCCGATCCCGATGACAGCCACTATCAGGGCCAACTAGGCCGTCACGAACTGAAATGGGAGAGCCACACCGAATTCGTGACCTATATGGCGATGACGCCGGGTCTTCCGATCCGTCCGTTCGATCCATCGGCGGCGGCGATCTTTCCCGACGCCTGGCAGCACGCCGCGCCGGGCAAGCGCGTCGCGGCGGTGATGATCCAGGTCGACTTGCTGCCCGATGACCCGGCCGAGGCGCTGGCCCGCATCGATGGCTGGTTCGCGCGCGACAGCCTGGCCGCGATCTGGGTGCTGGACGAGACCGCGATGGTCGCGGGTGATTTCCGCATCGACGCGGACGGCTGGATGCGGTTCGCGATCTTCGTGCGGCCCGGCACGTCGGATGGCCGCATCGGGCGCCTGGTGCATCGCCTGGTCGAGCTGGAGACCTATCGCGCCATGTCGATGCTGGGCCTTGGGCGCGCGCGCGGTCTGGGCAACCGCCTGAACGAGCTGGAGCCGCGCCTGACCGCAATCCTGGAATCGATGACCGACGACGCGCAGCCCGCCGAACAGCTGCTGCATGACCTGCTGGCGGTCTCGACCCAGCTGGAGGCGCAGGCCGTCCTGCATTCCTTCCGGTTCGGCGCCAACAGCGCCTATGAGGCGATCGTGCATGACCGGATTGCCGCCCTGCGGGAGACGCGGTTCCTGGACCGCCAGATGCTGACCGAATTCATGCGCAGGCGGTACCAGCCGGCCATGCGCACGGCGAAATCGGCGGAACGGCGGCTGGCCACGATGCTTGAACGCACAGCCCGCGCGGCCGAGCTGCTGCGCACGCGTGTCGATGTGGAACGCAGCGCCCAGAACCAGAAGATCATGCACCGCATGGACCGCCGCGCCGACATGCAGCTGCGGCTGCAGCACACGGTCGAGGGGCTGTCGGTCGTCGCCATCAGCTATTACGCGGTGGGCCTGCTGAGCTATGCGCTGGCGCCGCTGGCGGGGCGCGCGGGGCTGGACAAGACGCTGGTCGTCGCCGTGCTGACGCCCCTGACGGTGCTGGGCGTCTGGTGGGCGATGCGCCGGGTGCGCGCGCAGTTCCACGACCCTGGCAGCGACGATTTGTGACTTGTGGCACCTGCTGCGGGGGGCGATACATCGGGCCTGACCCATGAAGGACCACGACCGATGCGCCTGACCCTTGCCCTGCTGGCGACCCTGACCCTGACTGCCTGCGGCGTGCCCTTCGTTCCCCTGATCTGACGAGGTATCCATGTCCAAGACGCTGACGATGTACGGCCTTGCCCATTGTTCGACCTGCCAGAAGGCGCAGGCCGACCTGCAGGACAACGGATGGACGGTACAGTTTCGCGATGTCCAGAAGGAGCCGCTGTCCGCGGAGGAACGCGCGGCCCTTGTCGCGCAGTTCGGTGACAAGATCATCAACCGCGCCAGCCTGACATGGCGCGGCATGTCCGACGACGAGCGCGCGGCCGATCCGGTCGCCATGATGGGCGAAAAGCCGAGCGTGATGAAGCGCCCGGCGATTCGCGCCGATGATCTTTCCGGACTCGGATGGACAGCAAATGTCAAGCGGTCATTTGGCGTACCTGCCTGACGGCACGGGGCAGGGCAGGGGGCATTGCCCTGCCCGGTCTACCCCTTGCGGCTGGCCAGCGAGGCGATCAGCGGCCGCACGCCGCTGAGGTCGTACCCGGCGGCGTCGGCCGTCTTCAGGATCTCATCCTCGGGCATGCGCCCGGCCTGCGTCAGAGCCCAGAGGACCGTGCTGCGGTTGCCGGACCGACAATATGCGATCACCGGCCCCTGTCCCACGGTCGCCGTCCCGAAATCCGCGATCAGCTGCGGCGTGATCTGGCCCGGGTGGAACGGCAGGTAGTGATAGCGCATTCCGGCAGCCTCTGCCGCCTGTGCCATCGCATCATGATCAATCTCGGCCTCAACCTCCTCGTCGGGGCGGTTGTTGACCAGGACCTTGAACCCCGCATCGGCCAAGGCGGGGACATCCTCGGGCAAGATCTGCGGAGAGACGGCAAGGTTGGGGCTGATTTGGCGCAGATCCATCATGGGGCCTTTCGTGCACGGGTCCGCCCCGAAGTGGCGTCTTTCGTCGCGGGTTGTCAAGGCGGCTGCCTAGAGCGCCATCGCCTGATCCACCAGGCCCGGCAGATCGTCAAAGCGATCGAAGGCCGCGTGATGCGGCAGATCGGCGATGGGCGTCATGCGATAGCCGCCCGAATAGATCAGGAACGGCACCGGCACCGCCGCCGCGCAATTCGCGTCAAATTCACTGTCACCGACATAGAGCGCACGTGGTGCATTCCCCTCCACGCCCAGCATCTGCAGGGCCAGGCGCAAGGGCGCGGGGTCGGGCTTGCGCTGCGGCAGGCTGTCCCCTCCGACAACGACAGGGAACAGACGATCCAGCGCGAAATGCTGCAACACGCTGCGCGTCGGGCCCATCGGCTTGTTGGTGCAGATGCCCAGGGGATGACCCGCATCGGCCAGGCGTCCCACAGCCTCGATCACGCCCGGAAACAGGCGCGTCAGGGCCGTGGCATCATGATAGCGCGCCATGAAGGCCGCGATCAGCGCGGGCCGATGCACCGGCTCGATACCGCAGGCGGCGATGATCCGGGTCCACAGCAGTTCGACACCGCCACCGATGAAGCTGCGCACCCGCGCCAGGGGCAGCGGTGCGATCTGATATTGGCGCAGGACCGCGCTCACGCAGGCGTGGATGTCGGGCGCGCTGTCGATCAGCGTGCCGTCCAAGTCGAATATGATCGGGCAGGGTCTGTCCATGGTCATGCGGCCTTCCATTTGATCGAGCATCCCATCGATGCGACCTGATCGCGCGGACCTTGCCCGGTTTCCGCGATCTGCACCATGGCCAGATAAAGGTCGCGGCGGGCGTCCGTCGCCGCCGCCGTGCGGGCCGAGGCATCCAGTCGACCGCGATACTGCAACCGACCGTCGGCGGAATAGCCAAAAAAGTCCGGCGTGCATTCGGCGCCATAGACCCGTGCGACCGACTGATCCGCATCATACAGGTAGGGAAAGCGAAAACCGTTTCGCTGCGCCAAGTCCTTCATAAGCGCCGGGCTGTCCTCCGGATAGGCCGCGACGTCGTTCGAAGATATGGCGACGACACCGATACCGTGGTCCATCAGCGTATGCGCATCGCGGACGATGCGGTCCAGGATCGACCTGACATAGGGGCAATGGTTGCAGATGAACATCACCAGCGTCCCGCGCGATCCGGCGACCTGCGGAAGCGTCACGACGCTTCCGTCCGTATCGCGCAGCGCAAAGTCGTGCCAAGGCGCATCGAAATCGCAGACGGGTGGCGATACGGCCATGTGATCCTCCGATCCATTTTCCGGAACCTTGAAAGATGCGTGCCATAGGGACAAGTGGTGAAAAGGTTGAAAGGCTAACCAGAAAGACTTTTATGGTACATAATACAGATTATCATCAAAACGCGTCCCCCTGCTTTCGACCGCCTTTCTACGGCAATCCCGGAACCTGTGACCCTTGGTTTGCGTCTGTTTGACAGAACCTGACATCAAAGGACATTCATCATGAAATATGTGGCTGTGGGTCTGTGCGGCGCGATGCTGGCGCTTTCTGCATGCGGGACGACGGTTGGCGAGCGCGCTGCGACCGGCGGTCTTGGCGGTGCGGCCGTGGCGGGTCCGGCCGGCGCGGTTGTCGGCGGAACCGTGGGTGCGGTCAGCGCAACGCAGTAAACCTTGATAAGATTAATCGTGGCGGCCGCGTTTCTCTGGAACGCGGCCGTTTTCGTGCCGGTCTTGCAGCCCTTGCCGGCATCCCCTACATCATGTGTGACAAAGACAAGGATCCGCCCATGGCCATGGAAGCGCATGATATCGAGGCCCTTCTGCGGGTCTCTTTTCCCCAGGCAAAGATCACGATCACTGATCTGGCCGGTGATGGAAACCACTATGCCGCCGAAGTTATCGACGAAAGCTTTCGCGGGCTGAACCGCGTGCAGCAACAGCGCGCCGTCTATGCCGCCCTTCAGGGCAAGATGGACGGCCCCGCCGGAGAGTTGCATGCGCTTGCCCTGACCACCAAGGCGCCAGACTGACGCGCCCCCTGCCCCATTACAAGGATTGCCGATATGAGCGACGCGAACACGCGCATCCAAGACATGATCGACCGCAACGATGTGGTCCTGTTCATGAAAGGCACGCCCGAGATGCCCCAATGCGGTTTTTCGAGCAGAGTTGCCGGCGTTCTGAACTATATGGGCGTGCCTTACGAGGGCGTGAACGTATTGTCGGACGCTGACATCCGCCAAGGGATCAAGGATTTCTCCGACTGGCCCACCATTCCCCAGCTTTACGTCAAGGGTGAGTTCGTGGGTGGCTGCGACATCATCACCGAGATGACATTGTCAGGAGAGCTTGATCAGCTGTTGGAAAAAAAGGGCGTAGCGTTCGACAAGGACGCAGCCAACAAAATCCGCGAGGCAAATGCCTGATCTGGAACAAAAAAAGGGCGCCGAGGCGCCCTTTTTCACATCATGTCGTCGGGATCGTAATCCATCCTGTCGTGTCGACGTTCCTGCATTGCTGCAGCTAACGTGACGCCCACAGCGAACGCACCAACCAGTTTGGTCATCGTTCCAGCATTGCTGTCGGTCGCTTGGCGTAACTGATGCGCGCCGTTTTGAAACGACTGCTTTGCAGCAGTAACGTTGGATGACGTCAGACCAGCAGCGCGGGCGGTACTGCGGACGCTGCCAAACAGCTTTTCCTCGGCATCCGAAGCAAGCTTCGTCGCGCGAGAGCCAGCCTGATCCATCAGCGAATGTGCCTTCGCTTCGGCCAGTTCGACAATTCGCGTCGCTTCCGCCCGCGCACGAGTCGCCGCTGCATCGGTCGCCAACGAAACCCGAGCTTCGACTTCACGTTTCAGATCATCGGTTGTCGGCATGGTGTGCTTGCGCTTTGCCGACATGGCCAGAAGGATGATCATCAGCAGGATCAACCCTCCGCCAATGGTCAACGACGCCAAGGTTGAGCCCCAATTTAGATCGTTGGCAAGCCACGACCACAGCGCAGCTGTCAAGAACCCGCCAGCCATCAGTCCGACCATTCCGGCGACGGCCTTCATGGCCGTGCGCCGGACCGTGTCGCCGACAGCTTCCTGAACGCGTCGGGCGAAATCGAACATATGCCCGACCTCAGCGACGCGAGATCAGCAGACCGACCAGGAAGCCGACACCGGCCGCGATACCCAAAGCCTGCGCCGGGTTGCGGCGAACCATCTCGGACACTTCGTCATAACGCTCTTCGGCGTAATGAGCGACTTCGGTCGCCTTCTGCTGGCCTGCTTCGTACAGGCGCTCTGCCTCCAGACGCGCGCGGTCGGCATATTCCTGACCGGTCTCGAGGGCGCGATCGGCATAGTGCTTGCCCGTTTCGACGGCATCATCGGCCAGTGCGGCGCCACGCTCTTTCAGGCGTGCCGCACCCGAGTTGTCGGACAGTTCGCGCGCGGTGTCACGGACGTCGTCCGCGATCTTGCGGGCACCATCCTTCAGGTCGCCGTGGGCTTCGTTCGCAGCCGAACGGGCGTCGCGTTTGATGTCATCAGCAGTGGGGTTATGTGCCATGGTAATGTCCTTTCATCGGCGTCTTGTCACCGTCGATGGACAAACCGTCACAGGGTCTGGATTGTTCCCGCACTGCAGCAAAATCTTTGCCAGTGTTGAACGCGAAAGGGCGTGGTAGGGGCGGCCGGACTCGAACCGGCACTCATTGCTGAACCGGACTTTGAATCCGAACACAAGATATTGTGTTCACTGCAAATGGTGTTGAGAGTTCAGGCGGACGTATCCGGAACAGGGCATGAATGTTGCGACCCCCCTGCCCCACGTTTCTAGCGGTCATCCGGCCAGCCATGAGGCTTGTGGCCCCACTTGTCGGACGCTCGGTCCGTACCTCCTCCAGCGCCTCGGGTATCAAATCCGAATAGCCGTTCTTTGAGGGCATCGTGATGACCGACCATGCCCATTACTAACGAACGAGCGGCTGCTCTGCTGGTTGTCTACCATGACCCGGCCGACCACCAGGCTGTCCCGGAGAACGACCCAATCGCTGGCATCGGCCTCGAAAGTGATCTTGCGAGTCCAGTGCGCACTCATTCCGGTTCTCTCGACCGAAGGACGCGGCTGCCGAACTGAAGGAGGAGCCTATCCCGCGGCGAGTAATCGGCCAACGCGTCCCATGCCGCAAGCATGGCGCTCAGGTGCCCGGCCGCCAGGAAATACCGATCACCCTGCCGCTCCTCGCACCAGATAATGTAAAGGGCCCGGTTCTCCGGGAAGATCGGCTCGTGGATTCGATGGCGGGGCATGGCTGTCTCCTTCTGTACAACTGGAACAAAAGGAGAACGTAACGCAAGCCTTGGTGACGTCTCAGGTCGGCGGGCGATCTTGTCGATTATAGATGAAAAATTCCCCGCCTTGTTTCACGGTGCCGGTGCCGGTTCTGATCGCATTGTTGACCGATACCTCTTGGAAGGGTCTAAATTACCGATGAAACGAAGGAATTTAGGATTGTAGTTGTCTATGGAAACGGTTGTTGAGTTGAGTGCTGCGTCCGATGGCGCAAGTCTAATCATTCACTTTACAGGAGGTATACATGCTTGGAAAATCGGCACAAATTTGTGGGACATCGGTCCAATAAGTGAAGGAGGGGTTCCCGTTTCTAAGGGATCATTTAGCACTGAAGAACTTCAAAAGTTTGCAGGTGAAAAAGGTTTGCATGCAATTGCATTTGAAGATTGCGTTATGTCTAGTGGCGTATATTACTTAGTAATGCGGGAAATCACAAAAAAGAACGAAAATCATCTTTTTGCGTCTGCTAATGAATGGAGGAACATTGAGTCCAACATAACTCAAGCGAGACTCGATGATTACCTCACGGAGCACGCTAAAACGGGTCGTGATGAATTAGATCAAGTGTTGGATGCGAAGACGTCAATCGAAGCAGTTACTGGTTATATTAGCGACAGTTTGCGATCTCTAGATATCAGTGTATCTGCTATATCCGATCATTATTATGAACAGCTTTCTCTTGGCATCCGAGAGGGATATGACAAGGATCAGCGGTTCGAGACAGCAGGAAATATAGCGATGTACGCGCATGTACACGCATTTTTTCTGCAGATCGGTGCAGCAAGAGACTATTTGGCGAAGTTAATATCTATACGAACGGGTTTCGGTGAATCTAAAGATGCCATAAACCGACTGGTCGACTGCCTTTGTGTTGACAGATTGCCAAACGACGCGATACTAAATTACTTAGTGACCAACGGAAATATCGTTAATAAAGCTGACACCAGGCGTATGATCCAAGCAGGCTGGCTAGAAGAAGTTGGAGAGATAAGAAACCAATTTGTGCATAAGCGCCCGTACGGTTCACTTGCATGCGGAAAAAACGGATTTATTGATTCAACTGATCATACCCTCGGACTGCATAGGTATTCGCGCCTAGCTTCTTTACCGAATGGAGAGAATCGAGATATTTTAGATGTGGTCGCCTATCACTACGAGCAGTGCAATCAATTTTTTATTGATATTGCCAAGCTAACAAACATGAGGCGTGAAATAAGAACCATTACAGATAAGGGCA
Source organism: Paracoccus haeundaensis (assembly GCF_006239215.1). Lineage (NCBI taxonomy): Bacteria > Pseudomonadati > Pseudomonadota > Alphaproteobacteria > Rhodobacterales > Paracoccaceae > Paracoccus > Paracoccus haeundaensis. The sequence continues at coordinate 7,993 of NZ_VDDC01000015.1, read as the reverse complement.
TTATAAATATTAGGTGAAATTTGTTTCGATATATAAATTCAGTAATTTTCATAGAAAAAGTGCTCCGTTTTGAAGCTGTTCCGATGAGGAGATGGCGGACGAACTGCGCCGCCACCCCGGCCGTCATCAGCGGGGCTGCTGCGCACGCAGTACCGGCACCTTGTTCAGCGCAGTGGTCAGGGCATCGGCCTCCACGACTGCCTCGACAGCCTGCTTCTTGTTCCAGACCGCCTGCGTCTTGCCGAGCATCCGCTCGATGCCGGACCACAGCAGGCCCGCGACAGTGATTACCGCATAGATCGTCTCCGCCGTGATATCGATCGGCATCGGAAACGGCAGGCCCAGCATGAGCGCGGCTGCGGCGACGAGGGCAACACAGGCGACGATGAAGGAGCGGTTGGTGAATGCTAGCGACCAGCGTTTGTCCGGACCGGCAAGGCGGTTCGCCTGCTCGATCAGCGCCGACAGGTCACGCAGGGTCTTGAAGAGCATCAGCGGGTTCATGGTCATTTCACTCCAAAGTAGGCCAGCGCGGCAGCAGCCAGCGCGGCCAGGATGTAGATCGGGCCCTTGCCGGGGCCGGTTGCAACTCGGGTAGATGAAGACGGCAGTGGCTTCACGGGGATGCTGTCCACGACAGGCGGCCGGGCGTTTGCCGCGGCCCACCAGCTGCGGACGTCGAAGCCAGGGCACTGGGTCGGGGCCAGATCGCGGTGGCCGACGACCTGGGCGCCGGGGTGTTTGGCCAGCAACTCGCGGACCAGCCTCACCGTCGCGGCCTTCTGCGCCTCGGTCCTGTTGTCGACGCCTACATTGGGCCCGGTCGCCCGCTCGATGCCGCCGATGCAGCAGATGCCCAGGCTGCCCGTGTTGTGGCCCGCGACGTGCGCGCCGACGGTGGTATCCGCCCTGCCCTTCTCGACGGCGTCGCTGCGCCGGATCACGTAGTGATAGCCGACGTCGTTGAACCCGCGCGCGAGGTGCATCTTGCGGATGTCGGCCACGCCGTAATCCTGGTCGGGATAGGTCGCGCTGTAGTGCAGCACGATGAACTTGATCGGGAATTGCGGCATGGCTGCCTCCTCGTGGGTGTGGACATGAAAAAGCCCCGCACGGTGGCGGGGCGGGGTTGGATTCGCGCGGCGGCGGGCTAAGGTCGCGTCAGCCGCTCCAAGCTAATTCTTTGCCGATCGGTCAGGCGGTCTCTGTCAGCGCACAACAGAGACCGCCGATAGGGTCACCGCCAAGGCAGCAGCCGGATTTTCGCAGGGTGCAGCCAAGCACGCCACAGTGGCCAATGATGTCGCTCATCCTCCGGGATCAGCAACTGGCGGCATTTCAAGGCGCAGAAGAACGACGCCATCTTTATTAGGCCAAAGACGATGTTGATCAGCCGCCCGCGGGTCGCGTCGGTCCACTGCTCGGCGAAGCGTGCGCCGGTGCCACCCTGTGCGTCGCCGCCGGTGGCCTTCTTGATGTAGATCTTGCCTTCTTCCGAGCCGGACCAGTCCTTGACGTAGCTGCCGAGCGGCATGGGGCCCATGTCGGTGTCGACCTGCGCCTTGAAGTGGCCGTCTTCCTCGACCAGCTTCAACGCGCCCTTGGACTTCAGCAGGGCCATCGCGCCGGGCTTGAAGGCCGGATCGACGCCCGCCTCGTCCAGCGCCCTTCGACAGGCCGTCGTCTATCGACAGCTTGTTGACCGCGCCGGTCAGGGTGTTGATGCGCTCATCCTTCTTCGCCAGGTCGGCCTAGTGCTTGCGCTCCAGCTGCTGGCGGATCTGGGCGACCTGCTCGTCGGTCTTGGCGGGGGCCTTGCCCTCCGCCTGCGCCTGCAGCGCCTCGTAGGCATCGGCGTCAAAGTCGTCGGGCAGACCTTCCAGGCGCGTCCGCGCTGCGGTCAGGTCCGACTGCAGGGTGCGGTTGGTCTGCTTCTGGCGCTCGTGCGCCGTCTTCAGATTGACCACCGTGGGGTGCACGTCGATGCCGTCGAGGTCGAGGACGAACCTGCCGTCGATCTCCTTGTACTCGGCGCGCAGGGCTTCCGGAACGTCGTCCAAGTTGTCGAGAACGGTCTTCAGAGCCATCGGTTCACTCCTTGTGATGAAGCCTGCCTCGCAGGCATGAATTTGCCGCCGGCGCCCAGGACGCCGGCTGCGGGGATTCTCCGATTGATCGGATAAGGTCGGAGCCTCATGCTCTCGGTCATGGGTAGGAGGACCAAGCCATGGAAACGGACCAGCTGCATCGCGGGCGCCTGATCGATCATCTTCATCTGATCGTTGAGGATCTGCCGAAGTGCCTCGAGTTCTACCAATCCGTACTCGGTGCCCTGAACATCCCGATGGGCGACATCGCGGACGACCATTTCTGGGCCGATGAACTGTTCGTATCATCGAAAGACAGTCACGCCGCGCTAGGTCAGCTGACCGGGCGACATCACTTGGCATTCCAAGGGGATAGCACCGACGCCGTCGAAGCTTTCTACAGGGCCGGCTTGGCCGCGGGAGGAACCGACAACGGCGCGCCGGGAAACAGACCCTATCATCCCGGCTACTATGCGGCCTTCCTGATCGATCCTGCAGGAAACAATATCGAGGCTGTTTACCATGGCCCCTCATACCGAAGCGCTGCCTCCGTCGAGGTCAAGTTCTAGAGCAGGGCCACATCAACCAGATCTGCTCTGCTCTCGAGGTTTGACAGCTTCGTCTCGTCGTCGGCCGTTCGCTCTACGCTTGCCAATTCTTCGCGCTGTAAATTCTCATAAAGGGTCTGGTAGCTGATCGCGCCAGCCTGCCAGATCCGGACGAGTGCCTCGGCTTGCTCAGGCGTCATGCCCGCGTCCACGAAGGACAGGTTCGGCTTGACCACGACCTTTCCGGGGTCTGCGCCGATCATCACCGCGATGTGCCGCAGGGCCTTCTCCAGCCCTTGGGCGCTGGTCAGGGCGACAGAGGTCAGTGTCGCGGTTTGCGCCGCATAGCGGATGCGCAGCGCGTCGCCGCTCTCCGCCGACCGCTTCTCGCTGTCGAAGAGGCGCGCCCCGGCCGAGGCGGCGTTCTCGCGCTCGTCCAGGATCGCAGTTCGATGCGCTTCGATGCCCGTGCCGCACGGCCCGACATACTTGGCATCAGGTGCGTGATCTTCCCGGCTGGCAGTGAGGCTGATGACGACCCCGGCGCCGACGGCTGCAGGCGCGTCGCCGTTGATGATGACCAGCGTCTCCTGACCTGTCATGTACAGCTGGTGCCGATAGTCCGCGTCCAGCTGATACATGGCCATCGCGGCGCGGGCGACACCGATCAGCGGCCGCTCCTGCGGGGATACCGACAGATCCTGCGGGCCCATGACCACCAGCGGAATGGCCTTGAGGGCCGCCCCACCCCGCGCGGTCGGCTACACAGGCTCGCCCTCCTGCTCCTCGCCGTCGTACTTCTCGACCGAGTAGCGGCCTTCATCGAGCCGCAGCACCCGGTATGCCTTGTGCTGCTTCCACGAGAAGCCATCCCGGGACAGTCCGCTCTCGTCCAGCACGAAGAAGTCGCGGGACAGCGACAGCGACCAGTTGATCAGCGCCTCGGTGGTGTATCCCGCCAGCCAGGGCAGGTCTGAGCCTTCCGATGCGGCATCGGCCAGCAGCCCGTACCGCCCGGTCAGCAGCAGCTCGGCCGTAATCCGGCGGTGCAGGGCCTCCAACGGCAGACCATCGGCAGTGGCGCGCTCCCACAGCCCTTGCATGGCAGGTGGCATGTCGATCTGCACCTCGGTGCGGTGGATGACACCGATCATGCCGCGGATCGTCGGCGCCAGGATCTCCGAGAACTGGGCCCGCGTCTGGTAGGCCTCGAACATCTTGGCACCACCGTCCTCCTGAACGCGGAAGCCGGAGGGCATCGGCAGGTACCGCTCGCCTGCGGCCTTCACCGCTGTCTCGCCGCGCGCGCAGTCGCGCATGAGGGCCCATTCGTCTACACGGTCGAGATAGTCCGGGTGCTTGGTGCTGACGGTGCCTGTCATCGCTCAGTACATCCCTACCATCGTCGTCGTTCTGGTCTCGGTCGGCTTCGGTGCCGTCGTCAGTTCGGTGAAGGCGCGGCTGGCCGCGTCGACCTGGTCTTTCCATTTGCCCATCGGGAACACCGCGACCTCATCGAGGAAGGCATCATTCCAAGGCCCTTCCAGTAGGAACACGTTGCCTGCCTCGGCCTGTGCAGCGAGGGGCAGGGCACGCGTCTCCTTGTCCCCGCTCTCCGGGCTAAAGTGGTAGTCGAAGCCGGTCAGGACATGGCGCATGATGTGCTGCGCCTGCGCCTTGCCAGCCTGTCCGGGGTCCTGCGGGTAAGAGCCGCGGACGGCGCCATACGTGGCCCAATCCTGCTCAGCCGTCGCCTTCATCAGCCGCTCGACGCCCATGGGCCCCAGCTGCTCCCGTGTCGAATCCACGATGATGAACCGCCCGTCCGGCGCCCGTGCGATCAGCACGCCGGCAGTGGCCGCCGCTTCCTTGTCCTCGGTTGCCGCCAGGTCCCATCCCCGAACGAACCGGCATCCCGCAGGCAGCGCTTTGACGGGGGTGAACCAGCTCTTCTTGAACAGACCCCCGCCCCGCGGCACGGGCCGCTGCTGCAACTGACCCGCAGTCGCATAGCTGCCGAGGGTCCGCTCCAGCTCCGCGACCTGCGGTTCCGGGAAGCGGTCCGGGAACAGCAACTCGCCCTCGGTCGTGCGCGGATCGGTGAACCCGATCGAGGTCCGGCAGCGCCGTTCGGCCTCGAAGCGCATCGGCAGGCAGAGATGCGTGTACGGCAGAGCCTTCGACAGGATCAGCCCCGAGGTGTCGCGCTCGTGCAGGCGCTGCATGATGACCACGATGGCGGATCGGTCGTTGTTGATCCGGGTCGGCAGGGTTTCGAGAAACGCCAGTTCGGCGTCTAGAAGCTCGGCCTCGCTGTTTGCCGCATGCGCGCTCAGCGGATCGTCCAGGATCACCCGGTCACCGCGCGCGCCCGTCATGCTGGTGAAGGCCATCGCCTCGCGGAAGCCGGTGGCGGTGTTCTCGAACTTGGTCTTGCGGTTCTCATCCGCCGTCATGGCAACAGGCCAGCGGTTCTTGTACCACTGACTCTCGATCAGGCGGCGGCACTTGAGGTTGTCGCGCACCGCGAGGTTCTGCAGGTGGCTGGTACCGCGGAAGCGATGCTGCGGCAGCCCTGCGGGCCCCCATTCCCACGCGGGCCAGATCACCCCGGCCAGAAGCGACTTCATGGTGCCTGGCGGCACGTTCATCAGCAACCGGGTGATCTTGCCGCGGGTGACGGCCTCCAAGTGCGCGCAGATGGTGTCCAGCGCCCAGCCCCATTTGAGCGGGGTGGCAGGCTCCAGCACATGCCAGGCGCGCTTGGCGAAGTCTGCCAGCGACCGATGGCACAGTTCGCGCTCGATCGCGATCCGGTCACCCGGTGTCAGGTGAAGGCGTGTCGTCATCAAACGCCCCCAGCAACTCCCGCAAGGCCCCCGTACTCAGCTTCCCCGCGTCGATGGTGACAGGCGGGGCAAGATCCTTGCCGTCCTTGCCGGTCACCTCGCGCCGATTGGTAAACGCCCCGCCCATTTCCTTGGCGGCCTGCTCCAGCAGGGACGATGCCAGGACCATGTTGCCCTGCGCTTCGGCCTTCTCGGCCATGCGCTGCAGCGCCCGGAGGCGCACGGCGCGGTGGCTGATGCCGATCTTGCTGGTGTCCTCCAGAAAGGCGACCCGGGTTTCCTCGAAGATGGCGCACCACTTCGGCGCCAGGTCCTTGCCCGCGCGCTTGGTCGGGTCGTAGGTCTCGATCGACTGGCGAGTAACGGTGATCCCGAACTCGTCCTGGACCGCTTTCACGACGGTTGACGGGCCATCGAAGCAGGCGAGAGACTGGACGATGAAGGTCCGGATCTCAGTGTTCAGCTTGGCGCCTGCCATTGCTCAGTCCCCACTCACGCCCGCAGGCATGTCCCGCAGCATTGTGCGATGCTGGTAGCTGCGATCTCCGGCCCGGCCTCCGCGGCTTCGATCAGCTCCCGAATCCCTGCAGCATCCGCGCCATACCGGCGCACCACGCCGATGAACTCCTCGAAGTCGTGTCCGCGCATTGCAAAGACAGGCCGTCCGGTCTGCCGGTTGAACTTCGGCGCGCCGTACTCGTCCCGGTCCTGGGCGCAATGGTATAGCTCGTGCTCTATGAGCGCGCAGGCCTCGGCGTCGGAAGCCTGAAGCCACCAGCTGGCGTCGATGGTGATGATGAAGTCCGGGACCATCCCGAACCATTCCGTGACCTGCAGCGTGGCCTTGGCGCGGCCCCATTTACCCATCGCGCCTTGCGGGGCGCCCGGCTCGGCCGTGCCGATCACCATGCGACCCTTCTTGGCGTTGGGCACGTTGGTCCAGAGGAAGCCGATTGAGGCTGAGCGCAGATGCTCGTGATCCGGGTTCCGCAGCGGCGCGGCGTCGTCGATGAACGAAGCCGAGGCCCATTCGGCAAGGTCAGGTGCGGGGCCGAACCATGCCTCAACGCCTTCGGCTTGATCCGCAGGGGGCATGGGCCGCTTAGGTGCGTCCATCCCGGCCCCCATCGTCCGCCTCGCCCGTGCCATCGCAGCTCGGACAGGTCCGCGCGCCCTCGACGAACCAGAAGCACGGCAGGTCGCGTCTGGACGGATAGGGCGCAGCCTTCACCGCGCCCTTGCCCTGACATTTCTTGCAGACGGTCATGCTGGCCTCGTTGATTTCGGAGGGGGTCCGCACGGCGAGGGGCCGGGACCACGCCCTCCCCGCCCGGGAGGACCAAGGCGGATACCATTAAAAAGGTCCGCCAACCAAAGCTGACGAGCCGACTATCAATCTTGCAAGATGCCTACGTTACTAGAGGTTCAGTATGGCGCTTTCACATTGCATTCCGTGCAATGGAACTCGGGGTTCGCAGGTCCACTGACCCGAACCGTGTTAAATCCCTCTGGGGCATCTTCAATCCTAGTGCTCTGGTCGCGCATAAAAGCCCATCCGTCCTCTTGCGACAGTTTTGCCGCAGACGTCTTCCCACACTGTGGACAGACGATTCTAACCGTAAATCGATCTCTTGCTGTCATGTCGCAGCCCCTGTTGGTTGACACCTAAAGAACCTAGGCGAAGCTTGTGACCAAGCAAGAAGTCCGAATAAAAAAAGCGCCTCGGATTTCTCCGGGCGCAATACGTCTAACTGCAGCAATGCAAGTTTTTAGCGCGCACTGCAAGAGCTTTCTTCATTTCGGCCCGCCGATCCGTGCGAAAACGTCCTGCCGCGCCTTAGTCCGCGAAGTGGATCGGTGGCGCCTTATGGGTCTCTCTGCATGTCCAGCTTTGGTCATACCCACGCACCACGTAGTTCGGCAGGTCGCGATGGTGCGGGCTCGGCGCTTGGCATTAAGGCACGTTACGGCTGCGGTTGGCGATTGATGCTTGGGCAATAGCGTCAGAAAGCTGATCCCAGACCTTCGCGTTGTCCGGCGATGGCACCAGCTTCGTGGGGCTCTTCCAGAAGCCTCTGAGGTGTGGATCGTAGATGACATACTGCATGATGGAGGTCGGCATTGTGATGAGACATGCCAATCCCCGGCTGCACCAAACGGTTCCCGACTTAAAATTAGCAGCCCACAGATGCGGGACTGCCAATTTCTGCTACATGACGAACATGCATATAGGCTGCTAGTTTGGACCTCTCCGTGGGACTTTTCGGTTAGTTGCTGCGCATGCATTGTCGCATAATTCGCATTGCCCCCCTGCCCTGATATTTACCTAAGCCGCAATCAAAGCTGCCCTATCTTAGTGACTTTCACCGAACCGTCGTAAGCTCTCTGTAAGGTTGCCCTGCCACTGCCGACCTGAAAATTCAGGGCGGCTTGGCGGATGACGGGACAGACGGTTTGGCTTGGGATCGGGTTTCTGGGGCAGGCGCTGTTCAGCGCCCGTTTCGTCATC